>NZ_JAGRQY010000099.1:233-17470 GCF_018223905.1 Klebsiella sp. 28 | reverse complement strand
TTGTTATTCATCCGTTCCGCAGCAATATATTAATTTCATCAATATTTTTATAACTTTACATTAATGAAAAGTTTTCTTTTTGCCGTTTATTCCAGGATTTTCCTCAGGCGTGAAGGGTTCCGGTAAACACTATTTTTACTAGTCGCTGTACGAGTCTTGATGGACATATTCACTCGATGAATTAACTCAGGAGAATACTTGTGACGACGTTAAAACCTTTGCTGGCCCGCAACCGCAGCTGGGCGCTGCAGAAGTGTCAGCATGATCCGGACTATTTCGAAAAATGGATCGACGGGCAGAGGCCCCACTCGCTGTGGATCGGCTGCTCCGACAGCCGCGTGCCCTCCGAGGTGCTCACCGGCAGCCAGCCCGGCGAGCTCTTTGTCCACCGTAATATCGCCAACATGCTCGATCCCGCCGACGACAACGTCATGAGCGTCCTGCAGTATGCCCTCCACTACCTTGAGGTGGAGCGGGTGGTGCTCTGCGGCCACTACGGCTGCGGCGGCGTGCAGGCGGCACTCTCTCTGCCCACCCTGCCGCTGGCGCAGGAGTCCTCGGCGCTGGCTCGCCGCATCGGCCAGCTGCGCCACACCCTGCATCACGAAATTGCGCAGATCGCCGATGACTGTTGTATTGCGGCCTCCCCCGGCGCCAGCACCAGCGCCAGCACCAGCGCCAACGCGGAGCGTTCTCGCCATGCGCTGGACGCCCTGGTGGAAGCCAACGTTCGCGCCCAGTTCGCCCGTCTGCTGGAGAGTGAGCCGGTGCAGACGGTGCTCGCCAGCGGGCGGCCGCTCAGCCTGCACGGCTGCGTCTACGATCTGGCTTCCGGCCATTTAACCACCCTCGTCGAACACCTCTCACCGCAGGAGCACGCCCCATGAACACGCTTCGTCAGGACTCTCTCGCCGGCATCGTCGTCTTCCTTGTCGCCCTGCCGCTGTGCCTCGGCATCGCCCAGGCCAGCGGCTTACCGCCTTTCGTCGGCCTGCTGACCGGCATCATCGGCGGCCTGGTCGTCACCGCCCTCAGCCCTTCCCGCTTCGCCGTCAGCGGCCCCGCCGCCGGACTGGTTACCATCGTCGTCGCCGCCATTGAATCCTTGGGTTCCTTCTCCGTCTTCCTGATGGCGCTGGTGCTGGCCGGCGTGCTGCAGCTGCTGTTCGGCATTCTGCGGGCCGGGCGCTTTATCTCGCTGGTTCCCGCCAGCGTCATCAAAGGCATGCTGGCGGCGATCGGCATCCTGCTGATTATGCAGCAGATCCCCGTCGCGCTCGGTACGGCGGAAGAGACCGGACTTGCCGAAGTGGTTCAGGGCAACGCCGCTTTCTCCGTCACTGCGATTGCCGTCGCCGCGGGCGGCCTGCTGGTGCTCTGGCTGTGGGGTTCGCCGCTTATCCGCCGGGTGAAGAGCCTGCGCTGGATCCCCGGGCCGCTGATCGCCGTCCTGCTCGGCTGCGTGACCACCCTGCTGCTGACCCATTTTGCGCCGCAGCAGCTGACCGCCCTGCCGCGGATTACCCTGCCGGCGTTCGGCAGCCTCGGCGATCTGCTGGGCGAGCTGGAGTCTCCCGCATGGAGCGCGTGGCGCAATCCGTCGGTGTGGGTGGTGGCGCTGACCCTGGCGCTGGTCGCCAGCCTCGAAACCCTGCTCAGCCAGGAGGCGCTGAAAAAACTGCGCCCGCAAAATCCGCCGCCTTCGCCGAACCGCGAAATGGTCGCCCAGGGCGTCGGCAACCTGCTCTCCGGCGTGCTGGGGGCGATGCCGATCACTGCGGTGATCGTCCGCAGCTCGGTGAACGTCAGCAACGGCGCGCAAAGCAAACTGTCGATCTTTATCCACGGCGTACTGCTGCTGATCTGCGGCCTGTGGTTCAGCGGCCTGCTGACCTTAATCCCGCTCGCCAGCCTCGCCGCCGTGCTGCTGTATACCGGCTATAAGCTGGCGACCCCGCGGCTGTTCATCGAGCAGTTCCGCCAGGGGGCGGCGCAGTACGTCCCGTTCCTCGCCACCATCGGCGGGATTATCGCCTGCGGCATGCTGGCGGGGATCGGGATTGGTCTTGCCACCCAGATGGCGTTCAGCCTCTGGCGCAGCCATCGCCACTCGCTGCAGCTGGCGCGCTACGATGACCACTACGTGCTGCGCATCCAGCAGAATCTGACCTTTATGCACAATCCGCATCTGCTGGCCCTGCTGGCGAAGATTCCGGAAAAGAGCGTGGTGATCGTCGAGCACGACAGCGTCGGCTACCTCGACCCGGACGTGCGGGCGGTGCTGGATGATTTTGCCGAGAACGCCCCGCAGCGCGGCATCCGCCTTAATCAGTGGCCGCTGGCCAGCCGCTGACCTTAACGGGCGGCTGGTCCGCCCGCTTCGCGACCCCTCCGATTGCCAAGCGCCGGGGAATACCATGCTCTACACTTTCTGGGTTATCACGCCAACCCCAAGGAAATGAACATGAGCATCATTAAAAGCTACGCCGCCAAAGAAGCGGGCGCCGATCTGTCGCTGTGGGAGTACGATGCCGGCGAGCTGCAGCCGGAAGATGTCGAAGTTGAAGTGGAATACTGCGGGATCTGCCATTCGGACCTGTCGATGATCGACAACGAATGGGGGATGTCGAGCTACCCGCTGGTGGCCGGCCACGAGGTGATTGGCCGGGTGGCGGCGCTGGGCAGCGCGGCGCAGGATAAAGGGCTGAAGATTGGCCAGAAGGTCGGCATCGGCTGGACGGCGCGCAGCTGCGGCCATTGCGACGCCTGCATCAGCGGCAACCAGATCAACTGTCTGGAAGGCTCGGTGCCGACCATTCTCAACCGCGGCGGCTTCGCCAATAAGCTGCGCGCCGACTGGCAGTGGGTGATCCCCCTGCCGGAGAGCATCGATCTGGCGTCCGCCGGCCCGATGCTGTGCGGCGGCATCACCGTCTTTAAACCGCTGCTGACCCACCACGTCACCGCCACCAGCCGCGTCGGGGTGATCGGCATCGGCGGCCTCGGCCATATCGCCATTAAGCTGCTGCGGGCGATGGGCGCGGAAGTGACCGCCTTCAGCTCCAACCCGGCCAAAGAGCAGGAAGTGCTGGCGATGGGCGCCGATCGCGTGGTCAACAGCCGCGATCCTGAAGCCTTAAAAGCGCTGGCCGGTCAGTTCGACCTGATCATCAACACCGTGGCGGTGGACCTCGACTGGCAGCCGTACTTCGAAGCCCTGGCTTACGGCGGCAACTTCCACACCGTCGGCGCGGTGATGAAGCCGTTCCCGGTACCGGCCTTTACCCTGATCGGCGGCGACCGCAGCATCTCCGGCTCGGCGACCGGTAACCCGTCCGAACTGCGCACGCTGATGAAGTTTGCCGGGCGCAGCAAAGTGGCTCCGACCACCGAGCTGTTCCCGATGTCGCAAATTAACGAAGCGCTGAAGCACGTTCGCGAAGGCAAAGCCCGCTACCGCGCGGTGCTGAAAGCCGACTTCTGATCGTTCTCTCCCGCCGGGCGGCCCGTTCGCCCGGCGTTTTCCCCGTCGCTTCATCAAACCGTCATCTCCCCGCCATGCCTCTGTAGTCATTGCTTCCCACAATCCGGGCTTCGATAAATGGCTGAACGAGATGCGCGTCACCATGAGAAAGACCTGGCTTCCCTGGCTGATCCTGTCGCCTTCCCTGCTGTTTTTACTGCTGTTTACCTGGTTCCCGCTGGGGCGTTCGGTGTATGACAGCCTGTTTGATACCCGCATGGCCAGCGACGGCGCGCAGTACGTCGGGCTGGATAACTTCGCCCGCCTGTTTGCCGATAACGTCTTCTGGCAGTCGCTGGGCAATAACCTGCTCTATATCCTGCTGACGGTGGTGCCCGGGGTGACCCTCGCCCTGCTGCTGGCGGTCGCCCTCAGCGAGAACCATCGCGTCAACCGCTGGCTGCGCACCGCCTTTTTCTTCCCGATGATTATCCCGATGGTCAGCGCCGCCGCGCTGTGGCTGTTTATCTTTATGCCCGGCCTCGGCCTGCTCGACCACTATCTGGCGAAGCTGTTCGGGCCGATGAACAACAACTGGCTGGGGCGCAGCAACAGCGCGCTGCTGGCCCTGGCGCTGATCGGCGTGTGGAAGTTCGCCGGCTATTACATGCTGTTTTTCCTCGCCGGGCTGCAGAGCATTCCGGCCTCGACGCGGGAAGCGGCGCTGATGGAGGGGGCTACCCGCACGCAGGTCTTTTTTAAGGTCACGCTACCGCTGCTGCGCCCGACCCTGAGCTTTGTGATCACCACCGCGCTGATCTACTCCATCACCCAGATCGACCACGTGGCGGTGATGACCCGCGGCGGGCCGGACAACGCCACCACCGTGCTGCTCTATTACATCCAGAATCTCGCCTGGGATACCCACGACCTCGGTAAAGCCTCCGCCGCCACCTTCCTGACCCTGGCCGGGCTGTTCGCCTTCTCGCTGATTAACCTGAAACTGCTGGAGAAAGGAGCCCACTATGAGCGCTGAAATCTCGCCGCTGCTGGTCCGCACGCCCGCCGCCGCCCGTCCGCTGTGGCTGCGCCTGCGCCGCTCGTCGCCCTTTACGCTCACAGTATTAATGTGCTGCCTGGCGCTGCTGTGGGTCAGCCCGTTTATCTGGATGCTGGCGACCTCGTTCAGCGCCACCACCTTCGGCGACGATATGGCGTCGCTGCTGCCGCGCCTGCCGCTGACCCTTGATAACTTCCGCGACGCCTGGAACAGCGCCGACTGGCTGAGCCTGTATGCCAACACCATTATCTTCACCTTCGGCACCTTCTTCGTACAGCTGTTGACCATCACCACCGCCGGGTACGTCTTCGCCTGCCACGAGTTTCGCGGCAAGCAGACGCTGTTTCTCCTGTTCCTGGTGCAGCTGATGATCATGCCGGTGGTGATGATGGTGCCGAACATGCTGACCCTGAAAACCTTCGGCCTGCTCAACACCCTCACCGGGGTGATGATGCCCTACTTCACCTCGGCGTTCGGCGTGTTCCTGATGCGTCAGGCGTTCCTCGCCATCCCGAAAGAGCTGGAGGAGGCCGCGCTGATGGAGGGCTGCCGCTGGTGGCAGGTGCTGTTCCGCGTGCTGCTGCCGATGTCCTGGCCGTCGGTGTTGGCCTTCGCCACCGTCAGCATTACCTACCACTGGAACGAGTACCTGTGGCCGCTGATGATGCTCAACGATCCCGATAAGCAGGTGCTGACCGTCGGGCTGGTCTCCTTCGCCATGGGCGCCGAATCCGGCGGCCAGTGGGGCACCATCGGCGCCGGGACGCTGATGGTCTGCCTGCCGCTGATGCTGGCGTTCATCCTTTTTCAGAAACAGTTCCTGCGGAGCTTCGGCTTCTCCGGGATCAAATAAGGAGTGATTCATGCTGTTAGCGCACATTTCCGATACCCATTTCCGCAGCCGCGGCGAGAAGCTGTACGGCTTTATCGACGTCAATGCCGCCAACGCCGACGTGGTCTCCCAGCTTAACGCGCTGCACGAGCGCCCGGACGCGGTGGTGGTGAGCGGGGATATCGTCAACTGCGGCCGCCCGGAGGAGTATCAGGTGGCCCGCCAGATCCTCGGCAGCCTGAACTATCCGCTGTATCTGATCCCCGGCAACCACGACGACAAAGCCCATTTTCTCGAGCATCTTCATCCGCTGTGCCCGCAGCTGGGCAACGATCCGCAAAATATGCGCTATGCGGTGGATGACTTCGCCACCCGCCTGCTGTTTATCGACTCCAGTCATGCCGGCACGTCAAAAGGCTGGCTGACCGACGAGACCATCGGCTGGCTGGAAGCCCAGCTGTTCGAGGGCGGCGACAAACCGGCAACGATCTTTATGCACCACCCGCCGCTGCCGCTGGGCAATGCGCAGATGGACCCGATCGCCTGCGAAAACGGCCACCGTCTGCTGGCGCTGGTGGAGCGTTTCCCGTCACTGACGCGCATCTTCTGCGGCCACAACCACAGCCTGACCATGACCCAGTATCGCCAGGCGCTGATCTCCACTATCCCCGGTACCGTCCATCAGGTGCCGTACTGCCACGAAGACACCCGGCCCTATTACGACCTTTCTCCTGCCTCGTGTCTGATGCACCGTCAGGTCGGTGAGCAGTGGGTGAGCTACCAGCACTCGCTGGCCTACTACGCCGGGCCGTGGCTGTACGACGAAAACATCAGTTGCCCAACGGAAGAGCGCTAACCGCTATGCTCAGTCTGCAAAACATCAGTAAACGTTTCGACGGCAAACCGGCGCTCAGCGCCCTGTCGCTGGATATTCACGAAGGCGAATTCGTGGTGCTGGTCGGCCCGTCGGGCTGCGGGAAAAGCACCCTGCTGCGCCTGCTCGCCGGGCTGGAGCCGGTCAGCGAAGGACAAATCTGGCTGCATGATGAGAACATCACCGCCACCACGCCGCGCGAGCGCAACTTCGCGATGATCTTCCAGAACTATGCCCTGTTTCCGCATCTGTCGGTGCGCGACAACATCACCTTCGGCATGAAGGTGCGCAAGGAAGAGAAAAGCAGCTGGCAGCCGCGGGTGGATAAAGTGGCGCAGATGCTGCAGCTGGAGGCGCTGCTTGACCGCAAACCGGCGAAGCTCTCCGGCGGCCAGCGCCAGCGGGTGGCGATGGCCCGGGCGATTGTGCGCAATCCGCGGCTGTTCCTGATGGACGAGCCGCTCTCCAACCTCGACGCCCGCCTGCGCAGCGAAGTGCGCGACAGCATTATGGCGCTCCACCAGCAGCTGAAAACCAGCACCATCTATGTGACCCACGATCAGACCGAGGCGATGTCGATGGCCGACCGCATCGTGGTGATGAACGGCGGCCACGTGCAGCAGGTCGGGCGCCCGGAGTATCTGTACGCCAACCCGGCCAATCTGTTCGTGGCCGGATTTATCGGTTCACCGGCAATGAATCTGCTATCGCTCCCCTGCGTTGACGGCAACGTTCAGCTTGGCGAACAACGCCATCCGCTGCCGCCGCGCCACCGGGATCAGACCCACGTCTGGCTGGGCGTTCGCCCGGAACATATTACCGACCGCGTGGAGGAGGGCCATCTGCGCCTGCCGGCCACCGTTCTGCAACGAGAACTGATGGGGGCCGATTACCTGCTCCACGTCAGCACCCCGATCGGCACCCTGCGCTTTAGCCGCCGCCACCGCGGCACGGTGCCGGAGAAAGGCGAGTCGCTACCGATCGGCTTTTCGCCTGCCGATGTGCATCTTTTTCATGCTGAGACCCAGCATAATTTACTGATGGAGTGTAATCATGTTTAAACCTTTTACGCTAGTCGCGGTTGGCCTCAGCCTTGCCCTGAGCGGCGCGGCGCTGGCAAAAGAGAAAATAGACTTCATGTTCCCGGCGCCGGTGGACGGCAAGCTGACCATGGAGATGACCCGCGTCATTAAGCAATTCAACGACTCGCAGCAGGATGTTGAAGTGCGCGGGATCTTCACCGGCAACTACGACACCACCAAGATCAAAGCCGAATCGGCGCAGAAGGCCGGCCAGCCGCCGGCGCTGGTGATCATGTCCGCCAACTTCACCACCGATCTGGCGCTGAAGGATGAAATCCTGCCGATGGATGAGCTGTTTAAATATGGCGATCAAAAGGCCGGCGATTTTCTGCAAAAGGAATTCTGGCCCGCGATGCATAAGAACGCCCAGGTGATGGGCACCACCTATGCGATCCCGTTCCATAACTCGACGCCGATCCTCTACTACAACAAGACGATGTTCGATCGGGCCGGGATCAAACAGCCGCCGCAGACCTGGGCCGAGCTGCTGGCCGATGCCAAAAAGCTGACCGACGAGAGCACAGGCCAGTGGGGGATCATGCTGCCGTCGACCAACGACGACTACGGCGGCTGGATCTTCTCGGCGCTGGTGCGCGCCAACGGCGGGAAATACTTTAACGAAGACTATCCGGGCGAGGTCTATTACAACTCGCCGACCGCCATCGGCGCCCTGCGCTTCTGGCAGGATCTGATCTACAAGGACAAGGTGATGCCGTCCGGGGTGCTGAACTCGAAGCAGATCAGCGCCGCGTTCTTCTCCGGCAAGCTCGGGATGGCGATGCTCAGCACCGGCGCGCTGGGCTTTATGCGCGAGAACAGCAAAGACTTTGAGCTTGGGGTGGCGATGCTGCCGGCCAAAGAGCAGCGCGCGGTGCCGATCGGCGGCGCCAGCCTGGTGAGCTTTAAAGGCATCAACGACGCGCAGAAGAAAGCGGCGTATCAGTTCCTGACCTATCTGGTGAGCCCCGAGGTGAACGGCGCGTGGAGCCGCTTCACCGGCTACTTCTCTCCGCGCAAGGCGTCATACGATACGCCGGAGATGAAGGCCTATCTGCAGCAGGATCCGCGGGCGGCGATCGCCCTTGAGCAGCTGAAGTACGCCCATCCATGGTACTCCACCTGGGAGACCGTGGCGGTGCGTAAGGCGATGGAGAACCAGCTGGCGGCGGTGGTCAATGATGCCAAAGTGACGCCGGAAGCGGCGGTGCAGGCGGCGCAGAAGGAAGCCGACGCGCTGATGAAACCGTATGTGGATAAGACCGCGCTGGCGGAAGTGAAGTGACACTTTACCCGTCATCCTCACCCTCACCCTGGCCCTCTCCCTGAGGGAGAGGGAACTGTCCGGCGCTGTGGTTAAGCCCTGAGTCCGGTTGTGAAAGGAAAAAAGCAGGCCATACCCGGTATGGCCTGAAAATGTCACAACGATTAGATCCCTGCCGTTTCGCGAATATATTTGCGCGCTTTGACGGCGTATTCGAAAGGATTGGCCAGAGCAGGATCCTGCTCGGCTTCCACTACCATCCAGCCTTTATAGCCAAAGTCGTCCAGCAGCTTGAACACCGGACGGAAATCGATCACCCCGTCGCCCGGGACGGTGAAGGTGCCTTTTTTCACGCCGTCGAGGAACGACAGGCCGTCACGGCGCACCTGGTCGATCACCGGCGGGCGGACGTCCTTCAGATGGACGTGGTTGATGCGCGGCAGATACTTTTTGAGGATCGCCAGCATCGGCGCTTCGCCGCCTTCGGAATACCAGGCGTGGCCGGTGTCGAACAGCAGGAAGACGCGCTCGTCCACCAGCGACATAAATTTGTCGATTTCCGCGGTGGTCTGAATGCCGGTGCCCATGTGGTGATGCAGACAGACCTGCATCCCCTTCTCCGCCGCCAGGCGGCCGAGGGTGTTATAGCCTTCCGCCACCCGCTGCCACTCTTCGTCGCTGAAGCACGGCTTCGCATCGCCGAGGATCGGTTTATCCAGCCCCTGTATGCTGCCGCTCTGCTCGGAGCAGCCAATCACTTTCGCGCCCATCGCATGAAGGAAGTTCATGTGATTGACGAATTCATCAATGGTTTTTTCCCGCTGGCCGTTGGCGAAAAAGGTGCTGAACCAGGCGTTGCAGATCTGAATGCCGCGGATGTCCAGCATCGGCTTGAGGACCGCCGGGTCGCGCGGATATTTGCTGCCGACTTCGCTACCGGTAAAACCGGCCAGCGCCATTTCGCTGACGATCTGCTGGAAGGTGTTTTCGCTGCCGAGCTCCGGCATATCATCGTTAGTCCAGCCGATTGGGGCGATAGCCAGTTTGACGTTATCTTTGTTCATAGTAGGGCTCCTGCCGCTGCGCCTTACCGGCGCAGCAATTCACGTTCAATAAGTTCACGGGTTTCCACTGCCTGGTATTTCATTTTTTCCGGGTAGCCAAACAGCGAGGTGGCGACAATCGGCTCCCCGCCGACCTTGAAGGTCTGCTCGGCGAATTTCATTTCGCGCAGAGTGCGGAACAGCGCGTCGAAATCCACATCCCCTTCCCCGACGCCTACGTGCTGGTGCACCACGGCATCCACGCCCGGCGGGTTAACGATATAGCGGCAATGTTTCGTATGATTGCGGGTATCCGCAATCAGGACATGGGAGAGATCGCTCCCGGCATAGCGCAGCATGCTCGCCACGTCGCCGACGCCTTTGTCGTAGAAAAAGGTGTGCGGCACGCTGTAGACGTACTTCACGTTATCGCTGCGGAACGACTTCACGATATCGACGGTTTCATTGTTCTCTTCGCAGAAATCCCAGGGATGCGCCTGGATCTCCACGCGGATGCCTTCCCGCTCAAAAATCGGCAACAGCTCTTCCATTGAGCGATAGAACATTTCATCGCAGATCTCAGGCTGATTCGGATCGCCGGAGAACTCGGTGTTGATCACCTGAACGCCCATCTCCACCGCAATTTCCACCAGCCGTTTCCAGTTTTTCACCGCCGCCTGACGGCGCAGTTCGTCCGGGCCGGACCAGCGGTAGACGCAGATAAACGACGATAGCTCAAGGCCGGTATCGCGCAGCGCCTGCTTGTACTCCGCCATGATCTCCCGGCTGGCGCGCGGGTGCTTGTAGAACGGGTTAATCTGCGGGTGCGGCGACTGTTCAATGTACTTGTAGCCCCACTCCGCTACCTGATGGACCATGCGGGTGATCCCGAGGTCCTTAATGACATCCACATCAAAGGCAATTTTCATCGTCGTTACCTGTGCAAAGAAGTTCCGTCAGCAAAACGCGCTTAACGTTTGTAGAATGCCGGGCACTCAGGCAGCGTCACTTCAACCGGCTCGCTGGTTCCCTGCGCTTTAATGCAGGCGTCCGCCGCCACCGACGCCGCGTAGCCGTCCCAGGCCGACGGGCCGTGCAGCTGGCCGGCTTTGACGTCGTTGATAAAGGCCTGCAGCTCGACGTCGTAGGCTTTGATAAAGCGGTCTTTCCAGTCGGTGAGAATGGCGGTCGACAGGCTGGCGGACTTGCGCATCTGGACGGCCGACGGCTCCGGCAGACGGGCAATCCCGGTTTCGCCGACCACTTCGCACTGGATGTCATACCCGTACTGGCAGTTCACGAACACCTCGACGTCGATCAGGGTGCCTTTTTTGGTTTCAAAGGAGACGATCTGCGGATCTTTCAGGCGCGCATGGGTGTGCGAGGTGGAGCGCGGGAAGCGCACCTGCACGGAACGGTAGTCATCGTTCAGCAGCCAGCGCAGCACGTCCAGCTCGTGGATCAGGGTGTTGGTGATCGCCATATCGGTGGTGTAGTTCTCGCCGACCGACTGGTTGCGGTGGGCGCAGCGCAGCATCAGCGGTGCGCCGATATCGCCATCGTCGATCACTTTTTTCAGCGCCAGATAGCCTTCGTCGTACGGGCGCATAAAGCCAACCTGCACCAGACGACGGCCGGCCTTCATTTCGGCATCGACGATGCGGCGGCAGCCTTCCGCGGTCATCGCCAGCGGTTTTTCGCAGAATACCGGCTTACCGGCGGCGATGGCGGCCAGGGTGTACTCTTCGTGGGTCGGGTCCCAGGAGGTGACCAGGATGGCATCGACATCGCTGGCGTTAATCACGTCGTGGCCGTCGGCGTAGACTTCCGCCTGCACGCCCGGCAGCGCGACCGCCGCGCGGGCGTTGTCGGCATTGATATCAGACACCGCCACAACGGTGGCCCCCTGCAGAACCTGGGTGCAGCGACGGATGTGTTCTTTACCGATAGCGCCAGCGCCGATGACACCTAATTTGAGCGACATAATGGTTTTCTCCGTAAGTCTGTAGGATTCAGAGTGGATGTTCGTTTTAGTAATCACGCGCCTGGGCGCGCTTTTCATTAATCATTTGCGCCACCTTGCGGATCCGCTCAGAGAGCGCCGTCTGGGCGACCCCAACGTTCCACCAGCTGCCGTATTTGTGCACCATGGTCTTCGGCAGCACTTTAATATCAATCAGAGTGCTGACCGTTTCGCGACGGGCGGCGTCCAGCGCGTGGCGCAGTTCGTCCAGGGTAGTGACGCGCCAGGTTTTGCAGCCGTAGCCGGCGGCGATGGTGGCGAAGTCCACCGGCACCAGGCCGCCCTGTAGCTGGCCGGTTTCCGGCTGACGGTAGCGGAACTCGGTGCCGAAGCTGTCCATCCCGTGCTCCATCTGCAGGTTGTTGATGCAGCCGTTGGCCATGTTGTCGAACAGCACGACGTTGATCTTCGCCCGCTCCTGCAGGGAGGTGACCAGCTCAGAGTGCAGCATCATGAACGAGCCATCGCCGACCAGGGAGTAGACTTCGCTCTGCGGCTGCGCCAGCTTCACGCCCAGCGCGGCGTTGACTTCATATCCCATGCAGGAGTAGCCGTACTCCACGTGGTAGGTGTTTTCCGCGCGGTTGCGCCAGACGCGCTGCAGATCGCCGGGCAGGCTGCCCGCCGCCGCGACGATCACCGCCTCGGCCGGCAGCGTTTCATTCAGTACCCCAAGGACGCTGCTCTGGGTCAGGGTGGAGTCGGTGATCTGGCGGAACTCGCGATACACCGATTCGCGATCGAGATGATCGTCGATCTCCGGCACAAAGGATTTCTCCTGCCACACCGCCTGGTAGACGCGCTGGGTCTCTTTTAACTGACGGCTCTGCACGCTCTCGATCTGCGCGCCCCAGCCGGCCTGCCAGCCGCTGTCCGCCAGCGCCGCGTCGAGAGCGGTCATCGCTTCCCGGGCGTCCGCCAGCATGGCAATGCCGTCCAGCTTCCAGGCGTCGAAGTTGCTGACGTTAATATTCAGGAAACGCACCTCCGGGTGCTGGAAAATCCATTTCGAGGCGGTGGTAAAATCGCTGAAGCGGGTGCCGACGCCGATCACCAGGTCGGCCTCTTTCGCCAGCAGGTTCGCCGCCAGGCAGCCCGTCTCGCCGACGCCGCCGACGTTCAGGGGGTGAGAAGAGACCACCGTCCCCTTCCCGGCCTGGGTTTCGGCGAAGGGCACCCCGTAGCGCTCGGCAAAACGGGACAGCGCTTCGCCCGCGCCGGAGTATTTCACCCCGCCGCCGCAGACGATCAGCGGTTTACGGCTGCCTTTGATGGCCGCCACGGCGTCCGCCAGCTGCGCGGCGCTGGCCGGGCGGCGGTCGAGACGGTGCACGCGGCGCGCAAAGAAGGATTCCGGGTAATCCCAGGCTTCGCCCTGCACATCCTGCGGCAGGCACAGCGTTACCGCGCCGGTTTCCGCCGGGTCGGTCAGGACGCGCATGGCGTTGATGCAGGCGCTCATCAGCTGTTCCGGGCGGGTAATGCGGTCCCAGTATTTGCTGACTGCGCGGAAAGCGTCATTGGTGCTGATGCTGAGATCGTAGCTCTGTTCAATCTGCTGGAGCACCGGATCCGGCTGGCGGGTGGCGAAGACATCGCCCGGCAGCAGCAGCAGTGGGATGCGGTTGGCGCTGGCGGTGCCGGCGGCGGTGATCATGTTGGCCGCTCCCGGACCGATGGAGGAGGTGCAGGCGATAATCTGCCGGCGCAGGGCCTGGCGGGCAAAACCGGTGGCCGCGTGGGCCATCCCCTGCTCGTTGCGCCCCTGATAGACGCGCATATCGCCGCTGTCCTGCTCCAGCGCCTGCCCCAGCCCCAGGACGTTGCCATGGCCGAAAATCGCGAAAATGCCTTTCACGAATTTCAGCTCTACGCCATCCACTTCCAGGTACTGGTTATCGAGGAACTTCACCAGCGCCTGCGCCGTTGTCAGTCTCAGTTTGCCCATGATGCACAATCCTTATTGTTCAGTATTTGTGTGTGGCGTCGCGCCGATGCCGCCGGGGCCGTCGTTCACGTCACTGGAATACCTGTGGATTATAGGCAAACATTTTTTTCATTAAATACAAATACAGAAGAAATATTTCATTTTGCGAGAAGGATCAAACTCTCTACCCATTTCATACGTTTCACTTACATTCCAGACACGTTTTCGGGCCCTTTTTTGCCGCACCAGACGGCAATATCCCCTTAAAAATCATAGGTAAATGGATGCCATTTGGCGTTTCATTTTCCCCCGGGTCGACAGAGGGGGCGATCCGCGCTCGCGCGAGGCTCAGTGCGGCAGAGTGGTAGATCCCTCACACTTTTGGTTTTTTAATTTCGAACGAGTTTGCAAATGAAATATTTATTTCTCAAACTAAGGGTAACCAATAACCCTCAGGCTGTTCACGGAGTCGACGTCGGGATCCCGACCCTTCCAGGCAGCAGACACCAAAAAGGAAATCCTAGCTATGAATGCAGCAGTAAAGCGGCTCGACGTCATCTGTATAGGTCGGGTGGCCGTCGACCTCTATGCCCAGCAGATTGGTTCGCGGCTAGAAGACGTTGCCAGTTTCGCGAAATATCTGGGCGGCTCCTCCGGCAACGTGGCCTTTGGCACCGCGATTCAGGGGCTGAAATCGGCCATGCTGGCGCGCGTTGGCGATGAACACAACGGCCGTTTCCTGCGCGAAACGCTCAACCGCGCCGGGGTGGATACCGAGTATCTGATTACCGACAAATCTCGCCTGACCGCGCTGGTGATGCTGGGGATTAAGGATCAGGAGACCTTCCCCCTGATTTTCTACCGCGATAACTGCGCCGATATGGCCTTAACGCCTGACGACATTAGCGAGGAGTATATTGCCTCCTCCCGGGCGCTGGCGGTGACTGGCACCCACCTGTCGCACGCCAACACCCGCGCCGCGGTGCTGAAGGCGCTGGAGTACGCCCGCCGTCACGGCCTGCGTACCGCGCTGGATATCGATTACCGTCCGGTGCTGTGGGGGCTCACCTCGCTCGGCGATGGCGAAACCCGTTTCATTGAGTCCGGACCGGTCACCAGCCAGCTGCAGGAAGTGCTGCATCTGTTCGATCTGGTGGTGGGAACCGAAGAAGAGTTTCATATTGCCGGAGGCAGCACCGATACCCTGACCGCGCTGAAAAATGTGCGCAATGCCACCAAAGCCACCCTCGTCTGCAAGCGCGGGCCGATGGGCTGCGTGGTGCTGGAAGGCGACATCCCGGACAGCTGGGACCAGGTGCCGCTACAGCAGGGCGTGCGCGTGGAGGTTCTCAACGTGCTGGGCGCCGGGGATGCCTTTATGTCGGGTCTGCTGCGCGGCTGGCTCAACGACGAAGGCTGGGAGCAGGCTTGCCGTTACGCCAACGCCTGCGGGGCGCTGGTGGTCTCCCGCCACGGCTGCGCGCCGGCGATGCCGACCAAAGTCGAACTCGACGACTACCTGCAGCGCGCCGAATCGGTGCCGCGCCCGGACGTCGACGAGCGCCTCAACCACCTGCACCGGGTCACCAGCCGCCGTCAGCAGTGGCCGGAGCTGTGCATTTTCGCCTTTGACCATCGTAAACAGCTGGCCGATCTGGCGCGGGAGACCGGGCGCGACGAAGCCTGCATTCCGCAGCTCAAGCTGCTGTTGTTGGCCGCGGCCGAAGCGGCGGCGCAGGAGGCAGGTCTCGATCAGCGCAGCGGCATTCTGGCCGACGGCACCTACGGCCAGCGTGCGCTCAACGCCATTACCGGCAAGGGCTGGTGGATCGGCCGCCCTATCGAACTGCCCAGCTCGCGACCGCTGCGTCTGGAGCATGGCAACATCGGCTCGCAGCTGATCGACTGGCCGCTGGAGCATGTCGTCAAATGCCTGGTCTTCTATCACCCGGACGACCCGGCGGCGCTGCGTGCAGAGCAGGATGCCCTGCTGCTCGAGGTCTGGCAGGCCTGTAACAAGTCAGGCCATGAACTGCTGCTGGAGGTGATCCTGCCGGAAAATGGCCCGGACAAAGACGAGCGCCATTACCACACCATGCTGGAACACTTCTATCAGCTGGGGATCAAGCCGGACTGGTGGAAGCTGCCGCCGCTCTCCAGCGCCAGCTGGCAGCAGATCACCGCCCTCATCGAGCGTGAAGATCCGTGGAGCCGCGGGATCCTGATCCTCGGGCTTGACGCGCCTTCCGACAAACTGCGCGCCGGTTTCGCCGAGGCGGCCGCACACCCGATGATCAAAGGTTTCGCCGTCGGGCGCACCATCTTTGGCCAGCCGTCGCGGCGCTGGATGCAGGGTGAGCTCAGCGATGAGGCCCTGATAGAGGAAGTGAAACGCAACTACCTGACGCTTATTGGCTACTGGCGCGAAGCCCGCCGCTGATCCCCCGACGCCCGTCTCCGTCACCTTGCGGAGCGGGCGTTTTTCTGTTTCTTCGTGAAATGAATCGCGTATTTCGTCGCAATAAATGAAAAATTCGCTTCATTTGGTACACTGGAAGCCATATTCCTTCCATTTTCTCAGAGCGCACTCTATGGCCAATAACCCAACACAGCTGACCATCCTGCAGGATGAAATCAGGCGTCGCTACGATACGTTAAGCAAACGCCTGAAACAGGTCGCCCGCTATATCCTTGATAACAGCAATAGCGTGGCTTTCGATACCGTGGCCTCCATTGCGCAACAGGCGGATGTTCCCCCTTCCACGTTGATTCGTTTTGCCAACGCCTTCGGCTTCAGCGGCTTTAACGAAATGAAACAGATGTTCAAGCAACATTTGATGGAAGAGACCGCCAACTATACCGAGCGCGCCCGTCTTTTCCGCCAGACCACCAGCGATGAGTCCAGCCCGCCGGAAACGCCGACGGAAATCCTCAATATGTTCACGATGGTGAACAACCAGGCGTTGCAGCAGCTGGCGATGCAGACCTCCAGCGATGATCTGGAGCGCGCGGTGGCCCTGCTGGGCGAGGCGGAAAATATTTACGTCATTGGTCTGCGCCGGTCGTTCAGCGTCGCCTCCTATCTGACCTATGCGCTGCGTCACCTCGATCGTAAAGCCTTTCTGATCGACGGCCTCGGCGGCATGTTCACCGAGCAGCTGAGTCTGGTCGGCCCGAAAGACGTGGTGGTGGCGGTGAGCTTCTCGCCGTACGCCCGGGAAGTGGTCGAGCTGGTGGAGCTGGGCGCGCAGCGCAAAGCGCGGCAGATCGCCATTACCGACAGCCAGGTCAGCCCACTGGCGGCCTTCAGCGATGTCTGCTTTGTGGTGCGTGAAGCGCAGGTGGATGGCTTCCGCTCGCAGGTTGCTTCCCTGTGTCTGGCCCAGACGCTGGCGGTTTCGCTGGCGCTGAACAGCAGCCAGGAGTCCGAGGCCAAGCAGAAGGCGTGAGATAGGCTGCCTGGCGTTTGTTACTCGGCGGCGCAGTATAAGCCTGCGGGAGGATCCCGTAGGCCGGATAAGCGTAGCGCCATCCGGCACAAAGGCGGGTATGGTATCTGCGGTGTCCTGCCCGGCGGCGCTGCGCTTGCCGGGCCTGGGGTATATGGGCCTGCGGGGTGCCGGAGATAATGTTATTGGTATGCAACTCTATTAATCCGGGTAAAGCGTTTGT
>NZ_JAGRQY010000099.1:0-215 GCF_018223905.1 Klebsiella sp. 28 | reverse complement strand
GAACCGTATGCCGGGCAAGGCGTGGGCCGCCGCCCGGCATAAAAGCAGCACCGTGCCTGTGGTCATCGCCCGGCGGCGCTGCGCTTGCCGGGTCGGGGTATATGCGCCTGCGGGGTGCCGGAGATAATGTTATTGGTATGCAACTTTATTAATCCGGGTAAAGCGTTTGTCGCATGTGATTTCAGCGCACATTGCGCTCCCGGTTAATCTTCTGC
>NZ_JAGRQY010000098.1:0-43433 GCF_018223905.1 Klebsiella sp. 28 | reverse complement strand
TATCTGCGCCAGCGCGGTTTTGTTTTCGAGGATCAGGCGGTGCCAGTTTTTCAATAGCGCGGCGCGCTGAGCGCGCCCCATATTGGGGATCTGGCCGAGCGTCGCGCCGGTGGAAGGATTGCTGACGGCAAGCGTCGTGCCGTCGGCGGCGTCGCGCCAGCTTCCGGCAATCAGCGCCTGCTGGCGAAACAGATCTGAGTGAAACACAGACATAGCAAGCTCCTTCAACGATTACGGCTGGAACACCTGGGCGACCAGATTGTGGAAATGCGCGATCCCGTGCTCGGAGATACCGCTGCCGCTGTTATCCGCCATAATGCGCCCCTGGCCGCGATAGCCGCGGGACTTCAACCCCTTCTGCACGCTTTCCACCAGGCGTAAATCTTCCGGGCGGAACACGTCGCGATACCACTCAATCAGCGCTTTCTGATCGTCAGTCAGCTCTTCGTTGGTGAAATAGATGTCGTAATTCTGCAGAGTGGTCTCTTCATCCACCGGGAATTCATAGATAACGGTCATCATGCCCTTGATCGGCGTGACGTTGAACATGGTGCACGGCCACAGCCAGAAACCGTGAAACGCGGCGTCGGTACCCTCTTCGAATTTAAACGACTGCTCGGACGGTTTGGCGAAGCCATACTGCAGCGTCCATTTGCCGTGCATGGTGTGCCAGTAGCGGTCAACCTGGACGGAATCCGAGAAGCCCGGGTGCGCCGGACCGCAGTGGTAACATTCCAGATAGTTATCGACGATATTTTTCCAGTTCGCCGGGGTGAGGGTGGTAAAGCGCGCCGCCAGTTTCAGATCATGCACGTCCGGACAGGCTTCCAGCACTTTGTCCTGCAGCCCCGGTAGCTGCGTTTCCACACTCTCCGCTTCCGGATTCATATTGATAAACACAAAGCCGGCATACTCTTCCAGGCGAACCGGCACCAGCGTTGCCTTTTCGCTATCGAAATTCGCCACGTTTTCGCAGTTGCGGGCGTGGGCGAGATTGCCGTCCAGCTTGAAGGCCCAGGCGTGATAGGGGCAGGTAATCACGTTTTTGGCTTTGCCTTCGCCGCTCAGTAGCTGGTGGCCGCGGTGTGGGCAGACGTTATAGAAGGCGCGCAGAATGTTGTCGCGGCCGCGGACGATAACGATATTTTCGCCGATGATCTCCCGGGTAATGTAATCGTTCGGCCGGGCGACCTCGCTGCCGTGGGCGACGCAAATCCAGCTATTGGCGAAGATGCGCTCTTTCTCGTGCTCAAACGCCTGGCTGTCGGTATAAAAACGGGCCGTAATGGTCCAGGCATCCTGCGGATTAGCGCAAAAGTTAATCGGCAGGGTGAAGTCAGGGCTCAAATTGCTCATGTAGGGTCTCCTTGTGATTATTGTCAGTAAGAGGTTTTACAGCGACTGGCCGTCGCCTTTGAGTACCGCGCCAACCGGCAGCGTCTCGGCTTTAATAATGGGCTCGGGGGTATGGGTTTCTATCTGATGGACCGGAACGTGGGCGTAGTCCTGTTTTAACCAGCGCACGAAGCCGCCGGTTTTAATCAGTAAAATGGCCAGGAACGGTAGGGCGGTCAGCACCACGGTGGTTTTCATGGTCTCAAGCGAAGCGCCGGTAAACAGAATCGACAGCGGGATGAGGGTGATCACCACGCACCAGAACAGGCGCATGCCGCGATCCGGATCCTCGCCTTCGCGCAGGTTGCGGGTACTGGTCGCCGCCATGGTGTAGGCCACCGCATCCATGTGCGAGGCGAGGAATACAATCATCACGAACAGATAGGCGGCGAGGAACAGCTTACCTGCCGGCAGCGACATCAGGACCTGCTGGACGGCGGTTTCGCCGCCGAGAGTCTGCATCACCTGTGGTACGTTAATCACGCCGTTAACGAACTGGTGCATGGCGTAGCTTTCCATCACCCCGAAGAAAAACCAGCAGCCGGCGGTGCTACCGAGGAGCAGTCCCCAGATCACCTCTTTGATTTTGCGCCCGCGGGAGACGCGGGTGACGAACATCGCCACGCCTGGGGTATAGGAGATCCACCACAGCCAGTAGAAGACGGTCCAGTTGCGGGTAAAGGCGCCGTCGCCGAGCGGGTCGGTAAACAGGCTCATCTGCAGGAAGTTTTGGGTCGTCAGGCCGACGGCGTTAATGACGTTATTGGTGATGAATTCGGTCGGGCCAACCAGTAATACCACCAACGGCAGCAGAAACGCCCCCCAGCCGACCATTTTGCTCAGGCGCTGCAGGCCGTTGTTGATGCCAATCCACGAACTCATGCAGAAAATACCGCCGGAGAGCAGGATCACAAATGCCTGCACGGTGAAGTTATCCGGCAGTCCGGTCAGCGCTGACAGGCCGCGGGTGAAGGTGGCGGCGGTGACTACCAGCGAAATGGTTAACGCGCCGACGGTAGCGATCAGGAACATCAGATCGACCAGACGGCCCCAGAAACCTTGCGGATTAACGCCGGTGATCGCCGAAACGATCCCGGAGAGGCTGAGGCCTTTATTTTTCCGCACGTGGAAGTGATAGGCCATGATCAGCGAGGCGAGGGTATAGGTTGCCCAGGCGCTTACCCCCCAGTGGAAGAAAGAGTATGGGATGCTGTATTCCAGCGCTTTCGGCGATTGCGGGGCAATGTTAAGGCCCGGGGTCTGGTAGTAATAAGCCCATTCGGCAACGCCCCAGTACAGCGTGGAGGAGCCGAGACCGGCGCAGATAAACATAAACAGCCATGAGAGGGTACTGTATTCGACTTTACCTTCGCCGAGACGGATATTGCCGTATTTGCTGGTGGCCAGATACAACACCAGTCCCAGCGCCAGCAGCACCAGTACCTGTACCGTGGAACCCAGCAGGCGGGTCACGTCGTTAAAAATCGAATCAGCCGCCTGCGCGGTTTGCTGGGGGAAGAGACTTAATGTAGCGGCGATGAAAACAATGGCCGCCAGGCTGATGGCAATCAGCGGCACATCTTTTTTCTTTACGTTGCTCAACATGAGTGATCTCCTGGGCATGATTGCCCGTCGGTGGCTTTAGCCTGTCGTTGTTATCACGCTGTAGGGTCAGGGTTCGTAGCAAGATGCTATTAACAATTGGATTATTTCTTCGTTACATGAATTAAACAATTGGCCGTTTCGTGAAGCAATAAAACACGAAACGGAAATAATAAAAGGTGAATTGGCGCAGGTTCTGTCCTTTCAGGAATTAATAAAGTTCACCGCTGTGATGCGGTTCACTTGTCAATCGTGGGGGATTCTGCATAGCGAAAAGAGAGGGGAGTTGGCGGACCAGGCGCGCGGGTTTTCCCGGGTAGCGGCTGCGCCTTACCCGGGCTACTTGCTGTGCCGTTTTTTTTGCCGGGTGGCGGCTGTGCCTTACCCGGGCTACTCACTACATTATCGTGCCATTGTAGCCCCGGTAAGCGCAGCGCCACCGGGGAGCGGCGGAGTAATTACGCCAAAATGGCCTTGCAGATAGCCTCGCTAACCTGCTGCGTTGAGGCACTGCCTTTCATGTCCGGAGTTTTCGGCCCGCAGGCGATCGTCTGCTCAATCGCCGCCAGAATGCCATCGTGAGCGGCGTGGTAGCGCTCATCGCCGTTGCCGAGGAAATCGAGCATCATCGCCCCGGCCCAAACGGTGGCGATCGGGTTGGCGATATTTTTACCGTAAATATCCGGCGCCGACCCGTGAACCGGTTCGAACAGCGACGGGAAATTGCGCTCCGGATTGAGATTGGCCGATGGCGCAATACCGATAGTGCCGGTACAGGCCGGGCCGAGATCGGAGAGAATATCGCCGAACAGGTTAGAACCCACTACCACGTCGAAACGCTCCGGCTGCAGCACGAAACGGGCACACAGGATATCGATATGCTGCTTGTCCCAGCGAATTTCGGGATAGTTTTTGGCCATCTCTTCCACCCGCTCATCCCAGTAGGGCATGCTGATGGCCAGACCATTGGATTTGGTTGCGGAGGTCAGCGTTTTGCGTGGGCGGCTTTGCGCCAGTTCGAAGGCGTAGCGCAGGATCCGGTCCACGCCGCGGCGGGTAAAGACCGACTCCTGAATTACCACTTCATGCTCGGTGCCTTCATTGGCGCGGCCGCCGAGGGCGGAATATTCGCCTTCGGTATTTTCGCGCACCACGTAAAAATCAATATCGCCGGCCTTTTTACCCGCCAGCGGGCAGGGGACGCCGGGGAACAGGCGCACCGGGCGCAGGTTGACGTATTGATCGAACTCGCGGCGGAACTTCAGCAGCGACCCCCACAGCGAAATGTGGTCGGGAACGGTATCCGGCCAGCCGACGGCGCCGAAGTAGATGGCATCGAAGCCCTGCAACTGCTCGCGCCAGTCGTCCGGCATCATCTTGCCGTGATGGGCATAATATTCGCAGCTTGCCCACTCCATCTGCTCGAAGCTCAATGACAGATCCCAACGCTGTGCGGCGGCTTGCAGCACGCGAATCCCTTCAGGCAGAACTTCTTTGCCAATTCCGTCACCCGGGATGGCGGCAATACGACAGGTTTTTTTCATTCCGGTTCTCACTTTTTAACGATGATGTTTGACCACCTGCTTATCCTATAATTGACTGGTTCATAATTAATCACGCTAACTGGTGAAACATAAAACACAGATCATGAATAATCTGCCGCTGCTAAATGATTTACGCGTCTTTATGCTGGTCGCTCGCCGGGCCGGGTTCGCCGCCGCCGCCGAGGAGCTTGGCGTATCGCCGGCGTTCGTCAGCAAGCGGGTTTCGCTGCTGGAGCAAACCCTGAATGTGATGTTGCTGCACCGGACCACCCGCCGGGTCACCATTACCGAAGAGGGGGAGCGGATCTATGAATGGGCGCAGCGCATTTTGCAGGATGTCGATGAGATGATGGATGAGCTTTCCGACGTGCGCCAGGTGCCGCAGGGAACGCTGCGTATTATCAGTAGCTTCGGCTTTGGCCGTCGGGTTGTCGCCCCGGCGCTGTCGGCGCTGGCTCTCCAGTACCCGCAGCTGGAGCTGCGTTTCGATGTCCAGGACCGGCTGGTGGATTTAGTCAATGAAGGGGTGGATCTCGATATTCGCGTCGGCGACGATATCGCACCGAATCTGATTGCCCGCCAGCTGGCGGCCAATCACCGCGTACTCTGCGCCTCGCCGCAGTTCCTTGCCCGCCATGCGCCGCCGAAACAGCTGAGCGATCTGGCCGCGTTACCCTGCCTGGTGATTAAAGAGCGCGATCACCCGTTCGGCGTCTGGCAATTGCATAGCAAAGAGGGCCAGCACGCCATCAAGGTAACCGGGCCGCTCTCCTCCAACCATGGTGAAATTGTGCATCAGTGGTGTCTGGACGGGCAGGGGATTGCGCTCCGTTCGTGGTGGGACGTCCGGGAGAATATCGCCAGCGGACATCTGGTGCAGGTGCTGCCGGACTACTGGCAGCCGGCCAACGTCTGGGCGGTTTACGTCTCCCGGCTGGCGACGTCGGCTAAAATTCGCACCACCGTGGAGTTTCTGCGCCACTACTTTCAGCAGCACTATCCGCAGCATGAGCCGACGGCCAGCGCCGTCGGCAGAGGCGATTAAACCCCAAGGCGGTCGCGCAGGCTGTAGTAGGCGGCGCCCATGGCGGTAAAAGGAATGCGCAGGCTGCGGCCGCCCGGGAACGGGTAGTGCGGCAGTTTGGCGAAGGCGTCGAAACGCTCGGCGTCGCCGCGCAGCAGCTCTGAAATCAAGCGTCCGGCAAGGTGGGTACAGGTCACGCCGTGGCCGCTGTAGCCCTGCATGTAGTAAATATTGTTATCGAGACGCCCGAACTGCGGCATCCGCGACAGAGTTAGCAGGAAGTTGCCCGTCCAGCGGTAGTCAATTTTCACCCCCTGCAGCTGCGGGAAGGTTTTCAGCAGTTTCGGCATAATCAGCCGCTCCACGTCGTCCGGATCGCGCGCGCCGTAGACCACGCCGCCGCCGTACAGCAGACGGTTGTCGCCGGTCAGACGGTAGTAGTCCAGCAGGTAGTTACAGTCTTCCACACAGTAGTTTTTCGGGATCAGCGAGCGGGCGACCTCTTCCGACAGCGGAGCGGTAGTGACCACCTGGGTGCCGCACGGCATGCTGCGTTTCGCCAGCTCCGGCTCCAGTTTATCGCCGAGATAGGCGTTGCCGGCGACGATCACGTAGCGCGCGGTGACCTGGCCGCGCGCGGTGCTGACCACCGCCGGGCTGGTGTGCTGTATGCGGGTGACCGGCGACTGCTCATACACCCGGCCGCCGTTCAGGCGAATGGCATCCGCTTCGCCGATGGCAAGGTTCAGCGGGTGAATATGGCCGCCGCTGTGGTCGAGCAGGGCGCCGACGTAGCGGTCGCTGTCCACTTCGCGACGAATGGCCTCTCTGTCCAGCAGCTCCAGCTGGGTGTTGCCGTAGCGCTCCCAGTTGGCTTTCTGCTCTTCCAGGGTTTCCAGCTGTTTATGGTTCATCGCCACGAACAGGCCGCCCGGGCGGTAATCGCACTGGATCTGATACCGCTGGATGCGTTCGCGGATGATATCGCCGCCTTCGAACATCATGCTGCCGAGCATTTTTGCCGCATCCGGGCCGTAGTTCTTTTCAATGACGTCGATATCGCGGCTATAGGAGTTGACCAGCTGACCGCCGTTGCGGCCGCTGGCGCCGAAGCCGATGCGCGCCCCTTCCAGCACCACCACGTCGTAGCCCATTTCGGCCAGATGCAGGGCAGACGAGAGGCCGGTGTAGCCGCCGCCGACGACGCAGACGTCACAGTTGATGGATCCCTCCAGCGTCGGGAACGGTTCATACTTGTTGGCGCTGGCGGCATAGTAGCTAGTGGTATGTTCAGTCATGATCAAGACTCCAGGGCAATCCAGATGGTTTTCAGTTCGGTGAATTTTTCCAGTGCGTGCAGCGATTTATCGCGCCCGTTGCCGCTCTGCTTGTAGCCGCCGAACGGAACGGTCATATCACCATCGTTATAGTTGTTGACGAAGACCGAGCCGGCCTTCAGGCGGCGGCTCATGCGGTGGGCGCGGGAGAGATCGCGGGTCCACACCGCGGCGCCCAAGCCGTAGTCGCTGTCATTGGCGAGCTTTAGCGCCTCTTCTTCGCTTTTGAAGCGGGTCACCACCAGCACCGGGCCGAAGATCTCTTCCCGGCTGAGGGTTGATGCCGGGTCGACGTCAACGAAAATGGTCGGGCCAACGGCGGCAGGCCACGGGTTTTTCCGTCCGTCGAGGAACAGGGTGCTTTGGCTTTCGCCGCCGCGAATAAAGCTATGCACGTTGTCGGCATGGGTATTGTCAATCAGCATGCCCATGGTGGTGTCCGGATCGAGCGGGTTGCCCGGCTGCCAGTGTTGCGCCTCAGCTTTCAGCCGCGCCAGGAATTCGTCAGCGATGCTCTCCTCGAGCAGCAGACGGGTCCCGGCGATGCACACCTGTCCCTGGTTGTAGAAGATGCCGCCGGCGGTGGCGCGAACCGCTTGTTGAAGATCCGGGCAGTCGGCGAAGACAATGTTGGCGCTCTTGCCGCCCGCTTCCAGCCACACGCGCTTCATATTGCTGTCGCCGGCGTCTTTCAGCAGCTGCTTGCCGGTGCGGGTGGAGCCGGTGAAGGTGATGACTTCAACATCAGGATGCAGGGCCAGCGCCTGCCCGGCCTCGTGGCCAAAGCCGCTGACCACGTTCAACACACCGTCCGGCAGGCCGGCCTCTTTCGCCAGCCCGGCCAGACGCAGGGCGGTGAGCGGCGATTTTTCCGAGGGTTTGAGGATTACGCTATTGCCCGCCGCCAGCGCCGGGCCGAGTTTCCAGCAGGCCAGCAGCAGCGGGAAGTTCCACGGCACCACCGCGGCGATCACGCCAATTGGTTCGAGAACGATCATCGCCAGCTCGTTGCTGCCGGTGGGGGCCACTTCGCCATAGACTTTATCCAGCGCTTCGGCATACCAGCGAATGGCGCGGGCGGCGCCGGGAATATCGTCGCGCAGGCTGTGGCGAATCGGTTTGCCGGTATCCAGCGTTTCCAGCAGCGCCAGCTCTTCACGATGGGCCTCCATCAGATCAGCAAAGCGAGTGAGGATCGCTTTACGCTGTGCGGGGGAGGCTTGCGACCAGTCGCCGTTATCAAAAGCCTGGCGCGCGGCTTTCACCGCCCGTTCGACGTCGGCTTTTTTACCTCGGGCGACCTGGGCTAATGTCTGCTGCGCGGCAGGGTCGATAGTCTCAAAGGTGGTATTATCGGCCGCGGCGCAATATTCGCCGTTAATAAATAAGCGCGTTTCAATGGCCAGGTTTTTCGCTTTTTCCTGCCAGTAAGCCAGGTGCTGAAAATTCATCATGACTCCTTAAAAACATTATCGGCAAATTAATCAGTGCGGCGTTTTCAGGCTGCACGGGGGCACTGCGCCGGGCGCAGGGCATAGCGTATCCCCGGAGTTGAATACCGTTTTATTCTCCTGAGTTTTGACGGGTTGTTTGCAACCCGAATTATTCAGGAGCGAGACGCCATTCACTGGCGTTAATTATTTCAGGGCCAACAGGAAATAATATTCCGTACGGCGCAGACGTTATTACTACGAGTTCTTCGCCGCGACGAAAATAGATTTTCCGTCGCGACAGGCCTGAAGTAAGCCTGAACCTCGTTCAGGCGAAATAATCAGAATGTGGTGGGGGTGTGGGCACTGATGATGCGGCAGATGCCTGCCGAGGTGTTGCTGAAGCTGTGCGGAATGCCGGTATTAATGGCATAGCTCTGTCCAGCCACCAGGTGGTACGACTGACCGTTAATGGTCAGCACGATCTCACCTTCCAGTATGGTGCCTATCTCCTCACCCTGATGCTTAATCCTCTCCCCGGTCGTGGTTCCAGGCTGGTAAGTTTCAAAAATCATCGCCAGCGTACGGTTCGGATTTCCGTTATGAACCAGCTTCATGGAAACGCCCTGACTTCCCATCTCAATCAGGTCATCCTGATTAATGACCACCTGGGGTTCGTCCGGCTTTTCGGGTTCAGAAAAGAATTCCGAGAGCGACAGCCCATAGACTTTCAGCAGCTTTTGCAGCGTACTGATGGCAGGACTGACTTTATCCTGCTCTATGGTGCTGATGGCACTATGTGTTAACCCAGACAGTTCGGCGGCACGACGCTGTGAGAGACCCAGCTGTTGGCGGATCTCTGACAGACGTTTCCCTGGCGCCAGTCCGTCATCGCTCATATTTGCATTTCCTTAACGGTAGTGGTCAGCGCCGCCGCTTTTCAGCATGATGGCCCTGACAGGCGGTGATAAAACCATCAAACAACATACGCGACAGGGCGTATTCGCTACTGTTCCATTCTGGATGCCACTGTACGCCCAGCGCGAAAGGATGATCGTTCACGCTGACCGCTTCCACCAGTCCATCCGGCGCTCGCGCCTCCACGCGCAGCTGCGGACTGAGGGTTTTTGCCCCTTGCCCATGTAGCGAGTTTACCCAAAACGTGTTGCAGCCCGGTATCAATTGCGACAGCAATCCTCCTTCCTGAACCTCAACCTGATGGGACGGCGCATACTGCTGCTCGACGGGCAGTTCAGGATCTTCGCGATGTTCAAGGAGCTCAGGCTGCTCGAACAGACGACGATACAGAGTCCCGCCGGTGGCGACAACCAGTTCCTGCAGTCCACGACAGATGGCGAAAATGGGGATGCGCCTTTCGAGCGCGGCGTTAATCAGCGCCATGCTCAGAAGATCACGCCCGGGGTCGGCGTCAGGCTCATCGCCGTTTTCACCATAAAGGTGCGGCTGCACATTGCTGGGGCTGCCTGGCAGGTAGATCCCGTCCAGTTTATCAACGACCGCGTTCAGTAGCTCCGGCTCCGCCAGCGCATGCGGCAGGGCAATCGGCAGTCCGCCGGCGTTCACAATTGCATTCAGGTACTTTTCTTGCAAGGTCTGGGTCTGGTGACCCTTAAGCCTGTTTCTACACATCACGACGCCAATAACTGGCTTGTACATTATATTTTCCATGATCGCCCTCACAAAGTGGACTAAATTATGACCGCTATAGCGGGTTTAACGGCCATATCGTTCAATATTTTCTCAATCTAGCAGTGGAAATAGCCCTTTGCAAACTTAATTTAACATTTGACAAACAATTTATTTGCATACACAGTCGATGGGGTGGACATTATATTTAACGGTCTGAGTGCAGGACCGAAACCCAACCAACGGCGGTGAATCATGGAAACCAATATCGTAGAAGTTGAGAATTTTGTTCAGCAAACGGAAGAGAGACGGGTTAGCGCGTTCGCGAAAGAAGTGAAGCGCTACCTCGAAACCTACCCTGATACCCAGTATGTCGATGTCCTCCTCACTGACCTGAACGGCTGCTTCCGCGGCAAGCGCATCCCGGTTGCCGGCCTGAGCAAACTGGAGAAAGGTTGTTATTTCCCGGCCTCGGTGTTTGCGATGGATATTCTCGGCAATGTGGTGGAAGAGGCCGGTCTGGGCCAGGAGATGGGCGAGCCGGATCGCAGCTGCATCCCGGTACCCGGCACCTTAACCCCTTCGGCGGCTGACCCACAATCGATAGCCCAGGTACAGCTAACCATGGTTGATGAAGATGGCGCTCCCTTTGACGTTGAGCCGCGGAACGTACTCAACCGCCTCTGGCAGCAGTTGCGCCAGCGCGGGCTGTTCCCCGTGGTAGCGGTAGAGCTGGAGTTCTATTTACTGGACCGCAAACGCGATGCCGAAGGCTACCTGCAGCCGCCGTGTGCGCCGGGCACTGACGATCGCAACACCCAAAGCCAGGTCTACTCGGTCGATAACCTTAACCACTTCGCTGACGTGCTCAACGACATCGACGAGCTGGCCAAACTGCAGCTGATCCCCGCCGATGGCGCGGTGGCGGAAGCCTCGCCGGGCCAGTTTGAAATCAACCTTCACCATACCGATAACGTGCTGGACGCCTGCGATGATGCGCTGGCGTTAAAACGTCTCGTGCGTTTGATGGCGGAGAAGCATAAGATGCACGCCACTTTTATGGCGAAGCCTTATGAAGAGCATGCCGGCAGTGGGATGCATATCCACATCAGCATGCTGAACAATAAAGGGGAAAACGTGCTGGTGGACGGCGATGGGGAAGACTCTGCGCTGCTCAAACGCGCGCTGGCCGGGATGATCGATCTGATGCCGGCCTCGATGGCGCTGCTGGCGCCGAACGTGAACTCGTATCGCCGCTTCCAGCCGGGGATGTACGTCCCGACGCAGGCTTCGTGGGGGCATAACAACCGCACCGTCGCGCTGCGTATTCCGTGCGGCGAGCGGCAGAACCACCGCGTGGAGTATCGCGTGGCGGGGGCGGATGCCAACCCGTATCTGGTGATGGCGGCGATTTTCGCCGGCATTCTGCACGGGCTGGATAACCCCCAGCTGCCTTTACAGGAAGAGGTGGAAGGTAACGGTCTGGAACAAGAGGGCCTGCCATTCCCGATCCGCCAGAGCGATGCGCTGTGGGAGTTTATGCAGAACGATCATTTGCGTGAGCGCCTCGGCGAGCGTTTCTGCCATGTTTTCCATGCCTGTAAGCATGATGAATTACTGCAGTTTGAGCGTCTTATCACAGAAACCGAAATTGAGTGGATGTTGAAAAACGCCTGATGGTCGCCCCGCGAGGGGCCCATAAGTTTGGTAATCAGTAGCATCATACGGCCTGAGCGGAGCCTGGCCGACGTTTTTGCTGGGAGCCCAGCCATTTCCCGGATGTCGCGTTAAGGAGCGCAGGCGGCAACGGGGCTTCAGTTAACGACACAGTGTGTGACGAGGAAATGAGATGATGCAGATGTTCAAATATCCGCAGGGAGAGGGAGGCCGCTCAGGCCGCATTGGATGCCAGCCAGCTACCGCTTACCGGTCCGTCTTACCCTTTTATCTACGCCTTACCCCTTTGCTAAGCAGGTTTGTCACGCGGACGTTGGGCCCGCAAACTGTTAACAGCAAGGGGGGGATGGGCGATGGCTATTAATCCTCCGGCGCATAACGCCGCTCAGGCGGGCAGACCGCGTCTGCGTAAATCCCTCAAACTCTGGCAAGTGGTGATGATGGGGCTGGCCTATCTGACGCCAATGACGGTGTTTGATACCTTCGGCATCGTCTCCGGCATCAGCAATGGCCACGTTCCGGCGTCTTATCTGCTGGCGCTGGCTGGCGTGCTGTTCACCGCCATCAGCTACGGCAAACTGGTGCGTCAGTTTCCGGAAGCCGGTTCCGCCTATACCTACGCGCAAAAATCCATCAGTCCGCACGTCGGCTTTATGGTTGGCTGGTCGTCGCTGCTGGATTATCTGTTTCTGCCGATGATCAACGTCCTGCTGGCGAAGATCTATCTCTCGGCCTTGTTCCCCGAAGTGCCGCCGTGGGTGTGGGTAGTGACCTTTGTCGCTATTCTGACCGCCGCGAACCTGAAAAGCGTTAACCTGGTGGCCAACTTCAATACCCTGTTCGTGCTGGTGCAGATTTCGATCATGGTGGTGTTTGTCATTCTGGTGGTGCAGGGGCTGCATAAAGGCGAGGGGGTGGGTACCGTCTGGTCGCTGCAGCCGTTTATCAGCCAGAATGCGCATCTGATCCCGATTATTACCGGCGCGACCATTGTCTGCTTCTCGTTTCTCGGCTTCGACGCGGTGACCACCCTGTCGGAAGAGACCCCTGACGCCGCGCGAGTGATCCCGAAGGCAATTTTTCTCACCGCGATGTACGGCGGCATTATCTTTATCGTCGCGTCGTTCTTTATGCAGCTGTTCTTCCCGGATATTCATCGCTTTAAAGACCCCGATGCCGCGCTGCCGGAGATTGCGCTGTACGTGGGCGGCAAGCTGTTCCAGTCGATTTTCCTGTGCACCACCTTTGTTAACACCCTGGCGTCCGGCCTGGCCTCCCATGCCAGCGTCTCCCGTCTGCTGTACGTGATGGGCCGCGACAACGTCTTCCCGGAGCGCATTTTTGGCTATGTGCATCCGAAATGGCGTACCCCGGCGCTGAACGTGATTATGGTGGGCATCGTTGCGCTGTCGGCGCTGTTCTTCGACCTGGTGACCGCCACCGCGTTGATTAATTTCGGCGCGCTGGTGGCCTTCACCTTCGTTAACCTGTCGGTGTTCAACCACTTCTGGCGGCGCAAGGGGTACAACAAAACCTGGAAGGATCGACTGCATTATCTGCTGCTGCCGATGGTCGGGGCGTTGACGGTCGGGGTATTGTGGATCAATCTCGAGGCCACCTCCCTGACGCTCGGCCTGGTGTGGGCGGCGCTTGGTCTGCTGTACCTGACTTATCTGACCCGACGCTTCCGCAAACCGCCGCCGCAGTTTGATGCCGCTAAAGCGGAGCAGGCCTGGGAGTCATAGGTTCTGAGGCATAAACTGAACGAAGGCAGGCCCGCAGGCCTGCCTTCGTTTTGGCTTCGGTAAGGGACAGTACAGGACGGTAAAGAAATCAGCAGAAAACGGTGGGGAACGGAAGGTATTATTTCTTCTTTTTATGGACAGGTAACTGACTGGCGCGCCGCTCTTTGAGGTACGACACCAGGCTGTAGATGGCGACGCCCAGCAGCGCCACCGCGACGATAAAGAGAATAAGACCCGACATAGACCAACCTAATATTCTGTTTGGAAAGGGAAAAAGATACAGGGCTCTGTGTGAAGATAACATCGGGATATGTCTGAAAGATGACGCCTCATCGCGAGAATATCCGGCGGCGGGGTTGTGATAAAATATTTCCCGCAGGGATGTGACCGCCTGGGTTTCACCTGAAATGGCGTAACACTCCGTTAAGTGATTTTACAGAAGTGCGGCCTACAGCGAGTTACGCTGACCGCGAATAAGAACGATCTGAGAGTCAGTCATGTATAAGAAAACCCTCAGCCTGCTGGGCGTAGCGTTGGCGCTGTCTGCCTTCGCCAGTCAGGCTGAAAGTGAACGTCAGGCGAGCCGCGAGCGGATCGTGGAGCAGGTCCTCAAGCCGTGTGAAGGCAAAAAGGCGGGCGATAAGGTGGTGATTACCGATCGCCGCGGCGGCGAGCACGAGGCGATCTGTACCCTGACGGCGGTTCCGCTACCGGAGTAGCGCCTGCCGCACGGTGCCGCTTATCGATACCGCGGCGCAGGCTGTCCGGTTCGCGCGCTGGTAAACAACGCCACTCTGGACTGCTCAAAAGTCTCCCACAGTCCCAGGTCATGAACCGGTGGTAAGGTGACCTGTTCCCCCATCTCCAGCCCCCTGAGAGCGGCGTCAACCAGATCCTCGGTGGTCATTACCGTGCCGCTGGGCAGATCGTCCAGCGCCACGCCGGAGGTCGGCCACAGATCTGTAGCGGTCGCCGCCGGCAATACCGCCTGAATACGCACGCCGCTGTCGGCAAACTCCTCCTGCAGGCCGCGGGTGAAGCTCAACACCCAGGCTTTGCTGGCGCTGTAGACTGCGCTGCCCGGCAGCGTATGCAGCGCGAGGATAGAGGCAATATTGATCAGCGTCCCCCGGCGTCGTGGGGTGAAAGCGGCCAGCGCGGCATAGCTCAGACGCAGCAGCGCGGTGGTGTTGAGCGTATGAATCGCCTGGTGCTCGCGTGGCGTACTGGCGAGAAAACCCGCCAATTTCGCAGTGCCGGCGTTGTTAATGAACAGATCGATGGCGGGATCCTGCTGCAGACGCTGCTCTACGGCGGCAATCCCGTGCTCTTCGCTAAGATCGGCTTTGAGGATGCTTGCCTGGATGGCGTAGCGCGCCTGCAGCTGGTCGGCGAGCGCCTGCAGACGGTCTTCACGACGGGCGGCGAGGATCAGGTTGTAGCCGCGGGCGGCGAGTCGTTCGGCATAGATCGCGCCGATACCTGAGGACGCGCCGGTGATAAAAGCTGTGTGCGATGGTTGGGTCATGAGAAATGCCTCGTAAAAGGTTGCATTATTAAACCAAATTCAGCATGAGATATTAGGTTTAATAATGCAACCATTTTACCAGGACTTTTTCATTTTTGCCTGTTGCGGGCAGCGTTTAGTCGTTCAGCGGGATAGCGATGGTGATGTCCGCCGGGGCCAGCTCACGGCCATCTGCCGCCTGCAGGACCAGCTTACGCAGGGGCTGGCGCTGCTGGCGGTCAATGAGCCGGGTCGCCGGTTCGTCAGGATCGAACAGATGGTCGTCTGCCCACTGGGAGAGGGCGACCAGCACCGTCTGCAGGGCACGGCCCTTATCGGTCAGGACATACTCCTGCCAGGCGCTGCCGTCGGAGGCCGGCTGCAGGCGCAGGATGCCTTCATCCACCAGCATTTTCAGCCGCCCGGCGAGCATGTTTTTGGCGATACCGAGGTTTTTCTGGAATTCGCTAAAACGGCGCACCCCGCGCAGAGCATCGCGGACGATCAGCAGCGACCACCAGTCGCCGATAACGTCGAGGGAGCGGGCGATAGGGCAACAGCTGTTTTCCAGACGGGTACGTTTCACGAAAGCCTCCAGGTTAATTGTTTCATTATAAAACTCTTTGCCCGGCAGGGGAAATTTTCGGCTACGGTCTAAGTTTGCGAGCGATTACCAGGAAAAATGTCATAAATCCGGCACAATTAACGCGATGATAATAAATGACTAAGGATGAAGGGATGAAAAAACGTCTACTTGCCGCCGCCGTTGCCGGCGCGGTGATGTTATCCGCTGGCGCTCAGGCGCAGGACACGGCCGCCCCGGAGGGGTATCAGCTGCAGCAGGTGCTGATCATGAGTCGTCACAACCTGCGTGCGCCGTTGGCCAATAACGGCAGCGTGCTGGAGCAGTCCACCGCCAAGGCCTGGCCGCAGTGGGATGTGCCGGGCGGCCAGCTGACCACCAAAGGCGGTGTGCTGGAGGTGTATATGGGCCACTATATGCGCGAATGGCTGGCGCAGCAGAAGCTGGTGACCAGCGGCGAGTGCCCGCCGGAAAACGCGGTTTATGCCTACGCTAACAGCCTGCAGCGCACCGTCGCCACCGCGCAGTTCTTTATCACCGGCGCGTTCCCGGGCTGCGGCATCCCTGTGCATCACCAGCCGCAGATGGGCACCATGGACCCGACCTTCAACCCGGTTATTACCGACGACTCCCCGGCGTTTCGCGAGAAAGCGCTGCAGGCGATGGAAAAAGAGCGCCAGGGAATGCAGTTGACCGAGAGCTACAAGCTGCTGGAGACGATGATCGATTACCGCAACTCGCCCTCCTGCAAAGAGAAGAAGGTCTGTTCCCTGAGCGAGGGTAAAGATACCTTTAGCGCCGGTTATCAGCAGGAGCCGGGAGTGTCCGGACCGTTGAAGGTTGGCAACTCGCTGGTAGACGCCTTCACCCTGCAATATTATGAAGGCTTCCCGAAAGATCAGGTGGCGTGGGGGGAGATCGCCAGCGATAAGCAGTGGCGAGTGCTGTCGAAGCTGAAAAATGGCTATCAGGATAGTCTGTTTACCTCGGTGGCGGTGGCGCAAAACGTCGCCAAACCGCTGGTTAAATATATCGATAACGCGCTGGTGGGCGAGGGAGCCAGCAAGGCGAAAGTCACGCTGCTGGTGGGACACGACTCGAATATCGCTTCGCTGCTCACCGCCCTGGACTTTAAGCCCTATCAACTGCCCGGCCAGTATGAGCGCACTCCTATCGGCGGCAAACTGCTGTTTCAGCGCTGGCATGACAGCGCCGGCAATCGCGATCTGATGAAGATTGAGTATGTCTATCAAAGTACCGAGCAACTGCGTAACGCCGACGCGTTAACCCTGCAGGCCCCGCCGCAGCGGGTCACTCTGGCGCTTAACGGCTGTCCGGTTGATGACCAGGGATTCTGCCCGCTGGAGACCTTTAAAAAGGTGATCAACGAGGCGGCGAAATAACGAAAAAAACCCGGAGCACTCCGGGTTTTTTTAGCAGGTTAGGATGAGCCCAGGTGGGGATAAACCTCCTAGACGTTTTTACGCTCAATCGTCTGTTCGCCCCAGAACAGGCTGTCTTTATCGGTTTTGGCAAAGGCCAGCGCCAGCACTTCGTCGCTGCCTTCCTCCCAGATTTGCTCCGCCAGTTTCTCATCGTAGTGGGCGACTTCGAAAATCGCCTCGGCAATTTCCGGTGAGGTGTTACGTAAACTTGCCCATTCGCCGACGCGATGTGCTTTTGCTTCTTGAGTTGGCATAGTGCTCCTCCTGCAGAAGATTAGCCGTGCAGTTTAACGGCCAGTTTGGCGACATGTTCACCCTGATAGCGGGCGATGGCTAACTCTTCCTCGCTCGGCTGCCGCGAGCCGTCGCCGCCGGCGATGGTGGTTGCGCCATAAGGGGTACCGCCGCGTACCTGGGAGATATCGAATAGCTCCTGGGCGCCATAGCCGATCGGGACGATGATCATGCCGTGGTGGGCCAGCGTCGTCCAGGTCGAGGTAATGGTTTGTTCCTGGCCGCCGCCGGTACCGGTTGAGCTAAATACGCTGGCGATTTTGCCATACAGAGCGCCGGACGCCCACAGACCGCCGGTTTGATCGAGGAAAGTACGCATCTGACCGGACATGTTGCCGAAGCGCGTCGGGGTACCAAAGATGATGGCGTCATACTCTGCCAGCTCCTGCGGCGTGGCGACGGGCGCGTTTTGCGTTTTCCCGCCTGCTTTGGCGAATGCTTCAGCCTGCATGGTTTCCGGCACGCGCTTCACAACCACCTCAACGCCGTCCACCCGGTTCGCCCCATCGGCGACGGCGTGAGCCATGGTTTCAATGTGTCCATACATGGAATAATAAAGCACCAGAATTTTAGCCATTTCCATCACTCCTCGGTTGCATTATAAGCCAGCAAAATAGCTGGTACCTTTAAAGATAAAGCCTCCGCCGGAGAGTGCAAATCCAACGGGCATTTATTTGATTTATAACAAAATGACAAAGCGTTATTTACTTTTCCTTGCACCGCGCGGCCTGAAAGGAAGTGAAGGAGGAAGCGTTGCGCCTGCTATTTTGGCCGCTGCGGCGAGGATGTAGCATCAGGATACATTTTTGCTGACTATTTTTTCTTCGCCAGCAGAGTCGGTTAGGAGCTGTTCGCGGCGCGAGGAAGCTTTTTTCGCCCGGCTTTGTTTCTGGATATTACATTCGCCGCCGTCAGCCGCAGTCATTCACTAACCTTATAGATACGCGGCAGGACAGCGGCGTCGCCGCTCCCGCGTAATGCACTATGATGTCTAACCTAATGGAGGTCAGTAATGGCAAACCATCGTGGCGGTTCCGGCAACTTTGCTGAAGACCGTGAAAGAGCATCAGAAGCAGGACGTAAAGGTGGCCAGCATAGCGGGGGGAATTTTAAAAATGACCCTCAGCGCGCCTCAGAGGCTGGCAAAAAAGGGGGTAAAAACAGTCATGGTAGTCGTGAAAGTTAACGCGCGACTCGCACTGTTCTCTTTGATGCGGTGTTAATCTCCCCGACCCAACCGCATCGCCCTCGCCGCCGGCATCTGCCGGCGGTTTTTTTTATCTGTCGGTGGTTGCGCTCCCGCCGGGCGGATTGCACACTGGTCGCCCGTTAATCGTCATGGCTGTCTTATGTCTTCGTTAAAATTCTCCGTTAGCCGCCAGGAAGCGCTCCTTATCATGATCACCATGTTCTGGGGAGGGACGTTCCTTGCCGTACAGTACGCGGTGAGCCTTAGCGGGCCGCTGTTTTTTGTCGGTTTGCGTTTCGCGACCGCCGCGCTGGCGGTGGGCCTGCTTTCGCTGCGCACTCTGCGCGGTCTGACGTGGCTGGAGGTGAAGGCCGGGGTAGCGATTGGCGTGGCGATTGCGCTGGGGTATGGCCTGCAGACCTGGGGACTACAGACCATCTCCAGCAGTAAATCTGCCTTTATCACCGCGATGTATGTGCCGCTGGTGCCGCTGCTGCAGTGGCTGTGCCTGGGACGTATGCCGGGGGTGATGTCCTGCGTGGGGATTGTGCTGGCCTTTATTGGTTTAATTCTGCTGGCCGGGCCGGAAAATAATCTGCTGGCGCTTGGCGTGGGGGAGATGATCACTCTGGCAAGTGCGGTAGCGATCGCGGCGGAGATTATCCTTATCAGCGCCTGGGCCGGAAAAGTCGATGTCCGCCGGGTGACGGTGGTGCAGCTGGCGACCGCGTCGCTGGTGGCTTTCGCCGCCATGAAGCCGGCGGGTGAATCGGTGCCGTCGTTGACGCCGGCCCTGCTCGGCGTCGCGCTGGGGCTGGGGATTTTCAGCGCGATCATTCAGGTGACCATGAACTGGGCGCAGCGCAGCGTCTCGCCGACGCGGGCCACCCTTATTTATACCGGTGAACCGGTATGGGCCGGTATTTTTGGCCGGCTGGCCGGTGAGCGTCTGCCGCTGCTGGCCCTGCTCGGCTGCGTTTTGATCCTCGCGGGGGTGCTGGTGAGCGAGCTGNNGCCCGCGCAAGCGCAGCGCCGCCGAGCGGTCAGGTTCCGTGCCCGTGGTGGTGCCGGATGGCGGCATAAATGCCTTATCCGGCCTACAGGATCACACCACCCAGGCCCACACCGCACCCTGCGCCAACGCCGCGCTAATGTGGCTTACACCGGCGTTACCCTGGCCTCCTTCGCCTCGCGCGTCCCGCGATGAAGCAGCGCGTGCAGCAGGATCGCCCCGAAGGTGGCCGTGCCAATCCCGCCCAGCGTAAAGCCGCCCAGCGACAGCGCGAAATCGCCGGCGCCCAGCACCAGGGTCACCGACACCATGATCAAATTGCTGTTTTGACTCAGATCCACCCGGTTTTGCACCCAGATCCGCGCCCCGGCGACGGCAATTAAGCCAAAGACCACGATCGAGGCGCCGCCGATCACCGGCCCGGGAATGGTGTGGATTAATGCGCCGAACTTCGGCGAGAAACCCAACAGCATGGCAATCAGCGCCGCGGCGACAAACACCAGGGTTGAGTAGACCTTGGTCACCGCCATGACGCCGATGTTCTCCGCATAGGTGGTGACCCCGCTGCCGCCCACCGAACCGGAGAGCATGGTCGCCAGCCCGTCGCCGACGAAGGCGCGCCCCATGTACGGGTCCATATTGCGCCCGGTCATCCCGGCGACGGCCTTCAGGTGCCCGAGGTTCTCGGCCACCAGGATCACCGCGACCGGCGCAATCAACATCATCGCCTGGCCGTTAAAGGATGGGGTGGTAAAGTGCGGCAGCCCGAACCACGCCGCCTGGGCGAGGGGGGAGAAGTCCAGCGGTTTGCCAAGGCCCAGGCCGTTAGCCAGCAGGGCGTACAGCGCGCAGGCGACGATCAGGCCGACCAGGATCAGCAGTCGCTGCAGCATCCCGCGGGTAAATACCGCCACTATGCCGATGCAGAGCACAGTTAACACCGCCATCCAGCTGTCGAAGGCGCTGGCGGAGACGCTGCGCACGGCAATCGGCGCCAGGTTCAGGCCGATAGCCATCACCACCGCGCCGGTCACCACCGGCGGCATCAGGCGCTCGATCCAGCGGGTGCCGATCTTCATCACCACCAGACCAATCAGGGTGTAGACCAGCCCGCAGGCGATGATCCCGCCAAGGGCGACGCTCAGATGAGGGTTCAGCCCCTGGCCGTTAAAGCCGGTAATGGCGATCACCACCCCGACAAAAGCGGCGCTGGAGCCGAGATAGCTCGGCACCCGTCCGCCGGTGACGACAAAGAACAGCAGGGTGCCGACGCCCGACATCAGAATAGACAGGTTCGGGTCGAGCCCCATCAACAACGGCATCAGCACCGTCGCGCCGAACATCGCAACGGCGTGCTGCACGCCCATCACCAGCGTTTGCCCGGCCGACAAGCGTTCATCGGGGGCGACAACGCCGGATTCGGCGGCGGGAGAGGTCAGCTTCCAGCGAGGAAAATCGAAGAGTGCCATGATGATATCCCGGGTTAAAGGTTAACAAGCGGGTCGCATAAGCGTGTGATAGCCGCGGTCAAACCACATCAGTCCCCGGGGCTCCGGGTGACGGGTAATGGCCACGACGTGACAAAACAGAATGTCGTGCGTCCCGACGCTGACGCGCTGGTCGATGCGGCAGTCAAAGCTGACCAGGGCCGCCTCCAGCCGCGGACAGCCGGTGGCGCCGGTCTGCCAGTCGGCGGCGGCAAAACGCTCGTCCATTGCCGTTTTACCGCCAAACAGCGTCGACAGGGCCTCCTGTCCGGCCGCCAGGGTATTGACGCACAGCGTGTGGTGTTCGCTGAACACCGGCCACACCGAAGCCGAGCGGTTCAGGCAGACCAGCAGGGTCGGCGGCGTGTCGGTAACGCTGCAGACCGCGCTGGCGGTGAATCCCGCCCGGCCCGCCGGGCCATCGGTGGTAATAATGTTAACCGCGGCGCCGACGTGGGCCATGGCGTCACGGAAACTCGCTTTGTCCGTTAACTCCATCGTAAACNNTTTCCAGCCGTTGTCGGCAAAAAATGCCGCGTCGACTTTTTCCCGGTCAAAACCGGACATTGGCCCGGTGTCGAGGCCCAGCGCCCGGCAGGCAAAAATCAGATACGCCGCCTGCAGGGAGCTGTTGCGAAACGCGGTCTCTTCCGCCAGCTGCGGGCTGGAGGTAAACCAGCTGCGGGCGTCACCGTGGGGAAACAGGGTCGGCAGCCGGTCGTAGAAGGCGCTATCCCACGCCACGATGGCGGTCACCGGCGCCTGCATGGTTTTCTGCAGATTGCCGCTGGAGAGCGTCGGGCGAAGTTTCTCTTTGCCTTCCGCGCTGCGCACGAACACGATGCGCGCTGGCGAACAGTTGGCGGAAGTCGGCCCCATTTTCATCAGGTCCCAGACGGCCTGCAGCTGCGCATCGCTCACTGGCTTATCCAGCCAGCCGTTGTGGGTCCGGGCCTGGGTAAACAGCGTCTCGCAGGCCGTGTGGTTTATTGCGTCGTTCATCGGGTCTCCCTGGCGACCGGCAGCATAGCGGCCAGCCCGTCGCGTAAAATGGTATTAAAGGTATCGGCGTCGGTGACGTTACAGGCATGGCCGCCCCACGGCATTTCCACGTGCTGGCTGCCGGGGATCGCCGTCTGCAGCACGCGGGAGCAGGAGGCGGGGACCAGCAGGTCGTCAGCGGCGCTGATAATCAGCGTCGGGCAGGCGATGGCCGCCGCACGGCGTGAAAAATCAGCCTGCTTCAGGGCCTGCAGCCGCTTCAGCAGATTCTCTTTGCCCTGAAAATGGCTGATGGCAAGCGCATCTTCCGCTTCGAGGCGCGGCAGGCGCGCGGCCATCCATTCCGCCGGGTAGAGAAATAGCGGCTGCGCTTCGACCCACGCCTGTGCGCCGCCGGCATGCAGCAGACGCTCGCGCACCTGGAAGCAGCGGCGGGNNGACCAGCGCCAGGGCGCTCACCGCCTCGGGGCGATCGAGCGCCAGCTGCAGGCCAATCAGCGCCCCCAGGGCGTGGCCCACCAGCGCGAAGCGGGCGATCCCCGCCGCTTGCAGAGCGCTGAACAGCTCCCCGGCCATCGTCGCCAGGCTGTAGTCGGCGGGCAGCGGACCGGCGTTCTCCCCGGTCCCGTTATGGTCATAACTCACCAGCTGATACTGTTCCTCCAGCGCCGCGCGCTGCGCCAGCCAGTAGCCGCCGCCCCCGCCCAGACCGGCGCTGAGGACCACCACCGGCGCGCCGGGCCACGGAGCCGGAGCAATATTGAGCCTCATCATGTCGGGGTACCGATATGGGCGACGCTGGCGATTTCCACCAGCGCATCGGGCTTCACCAGTCCGCACTGAATGCAGAAGCGCGCCGGTTTATCGCCGGGGAAGAACTCGGCGTAGACCTCGTTAATCGCGGCGTAATTTGTCCAGTCGGTGATAAAGATGCTGTTGAAAGTCACATCCGCCATACTCCCGCCCGCCGTTTCGATAACGCTCCTGATGGTCTCCAGCACGTGGCGGGTTTGCGCCTTTGGGTCGCCGATGTGCACCACATTGTTTTGCTTATCAAACGGCAGGGTGCCCGAGACGTAGACCACCCCGTCGGCGAGCGTCCCCGGAACAAAGGGGGCAATCGGCGCGGTGGTGCCTGGCGGAATAATCACCTGTTTAGGCATAACGTTTCTCCTTGGCTAAAGCCAGCGGGGCGGCGGGGGACAGCGCGTGGCAGAAGCTCTCAACGTCGCTGACCCAGCCGAAAAAGGTTTCAATATTGAACAGCGCCGCCTGCTGGGCGAAGGCCGGGCCGGCCTGATGGGTGGCATCCTCCAGCACGATGCCGAAGTATTCGAGAAAGAAGCCATCGCGCAGCGTCGATTCGACGCAGACGTTGGTGGCGATCCCGGTGAACACCAGGTGGCGTATGCCGCGGCTGCGCAAAATGCTGTCGAGCGGGGTGTTAAAGAAGCCGCTGTAGCGCGGTTTCGGCAACACGATATCGCCTTCCTGCGGCGTCAGCTCGTCCACCAGCTGATAATCCCAGCCGCCTTTCGCCAGCAGCTTGCCCTGCAGCTCCGGACGCTGACGCATCGTTTTCAGCGCGTTGGATTTGTGATAGTTCGGCGAGCCCGGGCCGCCAGCTTCAACATACTGATCATCCCAGCCATTCTGGAACCAGATAATCAACATACCCGCGGCGCGAGCGGCGGCGACGGCGGTATTAATATTGTCGATAACCGGCCGGGTAGCGGAGACGTCAAAGCCGGCGAGATCCAGATAACCGCCCTGGCTGGCGTAGGCGTTCTGCATATCGACCACAATCAGCGCGCTCTGCTGCGGCGCGAAGGTCAGGGATTCCGGGCGAGCGGGAAGGGTAATCATCAGGCCACCTCACGGGTAACAGAAGCAATGTGGTTCCGGCAGCGCATCAGCGGCTGAATGCGTTCGCCAAAGGCGTCAATGCCGGCAAGAAAATCATCAAAGGTCAGCAGCACGCCGTCGGTGCCGGGCACGCTCGCTACTTCATCAAGCATACGGGCGACGCTGGCATACGATCCGACCAGGGTGCCCATGTTAATGTTGACCGCCGAGGTGGGGTCGGCCATCTGGCGCACGTTGGTATCGCTGCCGGAGCGGGTATCTTTCTGACTCTGCTCGGTGAGCCACGCCAGCGCTTCTTCATCGGCGCCCGCTTTGTAATGTTCCCATTTGGCGCGCGCCGCCTCGTCGGTTTCGTCGGCGATCACCATGAACAGCACATAGGACCNNTCACCATGAACAGCACATAGGACCCCACGTCGCGGCCGGTTTTTTCCGCCGCCTGCATCATGCGTGCGGCGGTCGGGGCAAAGGCCGTTGGCGTGTTGACCCCTTTGCCAAAGCAAAAGTTGTAGTCCGCATGCTGGGCGGAGAAGGCCATCCCGGCATCGCTCTGCCCGGCGCAGATCACCTTCATCGGCTGCGACGGGCGCGGGCTGACACGGCAGTCGTTCATGGTGAAGTAGTCGCCTTTGAAATCGCTGCGCCCGGTGCCCCACAGGTCACGGAGCACCTGGACGTATTCGGTGAGATAGTCATAGCGGCTGGCGAAATAGTCATCTCCCGGCCACATGCCCATCTGGTCATATTCCGGTTTTTGCCAGCCGGTCACCAGATTGACGCCAAACCGGCCGCCGGAGATGGAGTCGATAGTGGAGGCCATCCGGGCGACAATCGCCGGCGGCAGCGTCAGGGTGGCGGCGGTGGCGTAGATCTGGATCTTCGAGGTCACCGCGGCCAGGCCGGCCATCAGGGTAAAGGACTCCAGGTTGTGATCCCAGAATTCAGTTTTCCCGCCGAAGCCGCGCAGTTTGATCATGGAGAGCGCGAAGTCGAAATGGTAGTGCTCGGCCTTCTGCACGATGGCCTTATTCAGTTCAAAGGTCGGCATATACTGCGGGGCATGGGTGGAGATCAGCCAGCCGTTGTTGCCAATGGGAACGAAAACACCAATTTTCATACCTACCTCTCTGCAGTCATGGAAGATGGGTTGCGATGGTGCGGCATCCTGCCTCTCCCTGGACCACCTCGCAGAGAAGGTAAAGCAAAGGCGATGCCAGTTTTATAAATGCTAATGTTATTAATGTTTTACTTTTGAGTTGCTAAAAAGGACGATAAAAAAGTGGACTGGATGGTCAAAATCAGTGCACGAAAAAACGGCAGTCATGCGCAATCAGGGTGCATGGGGTCGTGTCGGCGCAGGGCTTTTGCTATGCTGGTGGCGTCAACTGAAGGAGAGGATGTATGGCACAGGGCGCGGTGAAGAAAAGCGGCAAACGTTCACAAGCGGTCAGCGCCAAAAAGGAGGCCATCCTGGCCGCCGCGCTGGAGGCATTTTCGCAATTTGGTATTCACGGTACGCGGCTGGAGCAGGTGGCTGAGCGCGCCGGGGTATCGAAAACCAATCTGCTCTATTACTACCCTTCGAAAGAGGCGCTGTATGTGGCTGTCCTGCAGCAGATCCTCGCCATCTGGCTGGCGCCGCTGAAGGCCTTTCGTGAGGATATCAGCCCGCTGGTGGCGATCCGCGAATATATTCGCCTGAAGCTGGAGGTGTCCCGCGATCACCCCCAGGCCTCGAAGCTCTTCTGCCTCGAGATGCTGCAGGGGGCGCCGCTGCTGATGGGCGAACTGACCGGGGATCTGAAAGCGCTGGTCGACGAAAAATCGGCGATAGTCTCCGGCTGGATCGACCGCGGCAAGCTGGCGCCGGTCGATCCACAGCATTTAATCTTTATGATCTGGGCTACCACCCAGCATTACGCCGACTTCGCCACCCAGGTGGAGGCGGTCACCGGCGCCACGCTGCAGGATGCGGCCTTTTTTGAACAAACGGTCGATAATGTCCAGCGGATGATTATCGAAGGCATTCGCGTCCGTTAATTGGCGGGCGGCAGCGGGCAGCTTTGATCGCCATCCTCGCACTGTAGCAGCGAGGCGAGGAAAGACTCCCGCTCCACGCTCTTATCGGTCATGCACTGGCTGACCAGCATTGGCTGCATGCTGCCGCCTTCGGCGCCGGACGCGAGAAAGGCGCAGTCGGCGTCGCGTAAGGCGATCCATGCCTGCTGCGCCTGCTTCAGTAATGTTTGTTGTTTACCCACCGCCCGCTGCAGGGCCTGCTGCCAGGTGTCGTTCAGTTTTTTATCGGCCGCCTGATACTGCGCAGCCGCGCACTGATTCATTTCGGTTTGGGTGTTGGCGCTGCTGCACTCGTCCGCCAGCGCCGCGCCGCTGGCCAGCAGGGCCATCACGGCAAATAACGTGCGTTTCATTGTTCTGCTCCCATAAAAAAGGCTCCCGTCCGGGAGCCTTAATTAAACACAGCTGACGTCGGCTGTCATTAGCTGATCGCAGCGCAGACTGATTGCCCGGATGGCGGCGCACCGCGCCTTATCCGGGCTACCCTTTGGCGGTGGTAGGTAGCCCCGGTAAGCGCAGCGCCACCGGGGAGCCCGTTTTAGCCGATGGTCATCAGGCTGGCGTTACCGCCTGCCGCCGCGGTGTTAACGCTCAGCGAACGCTCGATATACAGCCGCTCCAGCAGCAGATTAGTTTCGCCGCGGGCGAAGCCCTGCACGGAGACAATCGCCCCGTCGCGCGCCGCCACCTGCTCGCACAGCTCGCGCAGCTGGTCGGAATCGCCGTGGTAGATAACCGCGTCGAAGGCCTGGCCAGGCAACTGCTCCGCTTTGGCAAAGCGAATGCGCTCGCTGACCTCCCGCGGCAGTTTCTTCGCCAGATCGCGCTGCAGGGCGCTGTCCGGCCACAGTACTTCACAACCCACCGCCAGCACAGCCGCCAGCTGGATCAGCGCATCCTGTTCGTTATCCGCTACGCACAGCACGCGCTCGCGCGGCATCAGCGTCAGGGTGTTGCGCTCGCCGGTTGGCCCCGGCAGCAGGCGTTGGGTGCCGCTTTGCGCCTGCTCGCTGTACTGCTGGCACAGCGCCTGCAGCTCAGGACGGCCCGCGGCCCACTGCTGCAGCGCCTGCAGCGGTTTTTCCAGCAGCGTTTTCAGCTGGGCGTCCAGCGGACGCTCTGCATCCTGGCGGGCGAAGGTCACGCCAACCGCGTCCTGCGGACGGCTGGAGAGCAGACGGTACAGATACAGCGGACCGCCGGCTTTCGGACCGGTACCGGACAACCCTTCGCCGCCGAACGGCTGAACGCCGACCACCGCGCCAACCATATTGCGGTTGACGTACAGGTTGCCCACCTTGGCGCTGCCGGTGACCTGGGCGATGGTTTCGTCGATACGGGTATGCACGCCGAGGGTCAGGCCGTAGCCAGAGGCGTTAATCTGCTCGACCAGTTTGTCCAGCTCGTTACGGTTATAGCGCACCACGTGCAGTACCGGGCCGAAGACCTCTTTTTTCAGCTCGTCGAAGCTGTCGAGCTCGATAAGCGTCGGTGGCACGAAGGTCCCGTGACGCCATTCGCGGGCGTCTTCGCTATTCTCACGCACCGCCTGGTAGACGGTGCGGCCTTTGGCGCGCATCGCCTGAATATGGCGTTCGATATTCTCTTTCGCTTCCGCATCGATAACCGGACCGATATCGGTGGTCAGGCGCCCCGGATTGCCCATCCGGCACTCGCTCATGGCGCCGCGCAGCATGGTTAAGGTGTGATCGGCGACCTCTTCCTGCAGGCAAAGCACGCGCAGGGCGGAGCAGCGCTGGCCGGCGCTGTCGAACGCGGAAGCCAGCACGTCGATCACTACCTGCTCGGTGAGCGCCGACGAATCGACGATCATCGCGTTCATCCCGCCGGTTTCGGCGATCAGCGGCGTCGGGCGGCCCTGGGGATCGAGGCGGCTGGCGATATTGCGCTGCAGCAGGGTGGCCACTTCGGTGGAGCCGGTGAACATCACGCCGCGTACGCGCTCATCGGAGGTTAGCGCGGCGCCCACGGTCTCCCCGCGACCCGGCAGCAGTTGAATAACGCCCGGCGGCACGCCGGCTTCCAGCAGAATCGCCACGCCCTGGGCGGCGATAAGCGGCGTCTGCTCGGCAGGTTTCGCCAGCACGCTGTTGCCGGCCGCCAGCGCGGCGGCAATCTGGCCGGTGAAGATCGCCAGCGGGAAGTTCCACGGGCTGATACAGACCACCGGACCCAGCGGGCGGTGAGTTTCATTATCGAAATCGTCGCGCACCTGGCCGGCGTAATAGTGCAGGAAGTCAACGGCTTCGCGCACTTCAGCGATGGCGTTGCTGAAGGTTTTACCCGCCTCGCGCACCAGGATCCCCATCAGGGTCGGCATTTGGCTTTCCATCAGCACCGCGGCGCGCTCAAGAATGGCGGCGCGCTCCTGCGGCGGAGTGGCGAACCAGATCGGCGCATTGTTGATAGCGCTGGTCAGCGCCTGCTGCACTTCAGCGTCGCTGGCTTCGCGGACGTAGCCGACGATATCTTTCGGCTCTGCCGGGTTAACCACCGGCTGCATCTCGCCTTCGGCCACCGGCTGCTCCAGCATCGGCAATGCCTGCCATTTATGCAGCGCGCTGTTGAGCAGGGAAGAGGAGAGGGAGGCCAGACGGTGCTCGTTCGCCAGATCGAGACCGGCGGAGTTGCTCCGGCCTCTGCCGTAGAGATCGCGCGGCAGCGGGATTTTCGGATGCGGCAGGCCGGCCTGGCCTTCCTGCTGCGCCAGTTTTTCTACCGCGCTGACCGGGTCGGCCACCAGCTCGTCCAGCGGCAGGGTATTGTCCGCGATACGGTTGACGAAAGAGGTATTGGCGCCGTTCTCCAGCAGACGACGCACCAGATATGCCAGCAGCGTCTCGTGGGTGCCCACCGGGGCGTAGATCCGGCACGGACGGTTCAGCTTGCCGTCTGCGACCTTGCCCACTACCTGCTCGTACAGCGGTTCGCCCATGCCGTGCAGGCACTGGAACTCATACTGGCCCGGGTAGTAGTTCTGGCCCGCCAGCTGGTAGATAGCCGCCAGAGTATGAGCGTTATGGGTGGCGAACTGCGGGTAAATCAGGTTCGGCACCGCCAGCAGCTTCTTAGCGCAGGCGAGGTAGGAGACGTCGGTGTAAACCTTGCGGGTGTATACCGGATAGCCTTCGAGACCTTCCATCTGCGCGCGTTTAATTTCGCTATCCCAGTAGGCGCCTTTCACCAGACGGATCATCAGGCGACGGCGGCTGCGGGTGGCGAGGTCAATCAGGTAATCAATGACAAACGGACAGCGCTTCTGGTAGGCCTGAATCACGAAGCCAATCCCGTTCCAGCCGGCCAGTTCCGGCTCGAAGCACAGTTTTTCCAGCAGGTCGAGGGAGATCTCCAGACGGTCTGCCTCTTCGGCGTCAATATTGATGCCGATGTCATACTGGCGCGCCAGCAGGGTCAGCGATTTCAGCCGCGGGTAAAGCTCTTCCATCACCCGGTCATACTGCGCGCGGCTGTAGCGCGGGTGCAGCGCGGAGAGCTTAATGGAGATACCCGGACCTTCATAAATGCCGCGGCCGTTGGAGGCTTTGCCGATGGCATGAATCGCCTGCTGATAAGAGACCATATAGGCCTGGGCGTCAGCGGCGGTCAGGGCGGCTTCGCCGAGCATATCGTAGGAGTAGCGGAACCCTTTTTCTTCCAGCTTGCGGGCGTTGGCCAGCGCTTCGGCGATGGTTTCCCCGGTGACGAACTGCTCGCCCATCAGGCGCATCGCCATATCCACGCCTTTGCGGATCAGCGGTTCGCCGCTCTTGCCGATGATGCGGTTCAGGGAGCGGGAGAGGCTGGTTTCGTTATGGGTCGACACCAGTTTTCCGGTGAACAGCAGCCCCCAGGTGGCGGCGTTGACGAACAGCGACGGGCTGCGGCCGATGTGCGACTGCCAGTTGCCGTTGCTGATTTTGTCGCGGATCAGCGCATCGCGGGTGGCTTTATCCGGAATACGCAGCAGGGCTTCCGCCAGGCACATCAGCGCCACCCCTTCCTGTGAAGAGAGGGAGAACTCCTGCAGCAGGCTCTGCACCATACCGGCGCGGCCGCTGGCGGTTTTCTGGTTGCGCAGTTTTTCCGCCAGCTGATACGCCAGCTTGTGCGCCTGTTCGCCCAGCGGCTGCGGCAGACGGGCCTGCTCCAGCAGCATCGGTACCGCGTCGGTTTCCGGACGTCGCCAGGCGGCGGTGATCGCCGCGCGGCTCACCGACTGCGGCAGGATCTGCTCGGCGAATTCGAGGAACGGCTGATAGGGCTCTTCCGTTGGTTCGCTGGCGTCATCGCTTTCGTTGGCGGCCCCGGAGAGCAGGGCCGGCAGCTCAGGCAGCGTCTCGTCGTTCTCCAGTTTTTCCAGATAATTAAAGATGGCCTGCTTAATCAGCCAGTGCGGCGTGCGGTCAATACGGCTCGCGGCGGATTTAATGCGCTCGCGGGTTGCGTCGTCAAGCTTAACACCCATGGTGGTGGTGCCCATGCTCAAAACTCCTGTCATTTATCGTTAGGCTTATGCGGTTGCATGGAAATATCCACTATGTTGCAACTTTGTGCAACCTTGTTAATTGTGGCTTGTGACGGAAGCCGTGAAATGGCTAATTTGTTAAAAATAACCCCTAAAATAGCAGAAATTTAACCCCGGGCTCATAGGGTATTTGTATGCGTGAGTTAACACTTTTGTTTGGTGCAACCTTTAAAAACGTGAGAGAGTGCAACCTCTAACAAATTGACGTTTTGCGCCATCGGTTTTTCGTGTAAATGCTGTGTTAAATCGTTTGTGAAAAACCGAAGCTTCCGTCAGGATACGGTCGCCCAATTAAACAATGCGCCATTACCCCGTTCCGGTAGTGGAAAAAAACGACGAAGTTGGACGCTGTCGATAAAAATTCTGGAGACTTTGCATGGCTATTAGCACACCGATGCTGGTGACATTTATTGTTTATATTTTTGGTATGGTATTGATAGGGTTTATTGCCTGGCGTTCGACCAAAAACTTCGATGATTATATTCTCGGGGGAAGGAGTCTGGGGCCATTTGTGACCGCGCTTTCCGCAGGGGCGTCGGATATGAGCGGCTGGCTGCTGATGGGCCTGCCAGGGGCGATTTTTCTCTCCGGGATATCCGAAAGCTGGATCGCCATTGGCTTAACGCTGGGGGCGTGGATTAACTGGAAGCTGGTGGCCGGTCGCCTGCGCGTGCATACCGAGGTGAATAATAACGCCCTGACGCTGCCCGATTATTTTACCGGCCGTTTTGAAGATAAAAGCCGGGTGCTGAGAATTATTTCGGCGCTGGTTATTCTGCTGTTCTTTACCATCTATTGCGCTTCAGGAATTGTCGCGGGGGCGCGTCTGTTTGAAAGCACCTTCGGCATGAGTTATGAAACCGCACTGTGGGCCGGGGCGGCGGCGACGATTATCTATACCTTCGTCGGCGGCTTCCTCGCCGTTAGCTGGACCGATACCGTGCAGGCCAGCCTGATGATTTTCGCGCTGATCCTCACCCCGGTGATCGTGATTATTTCCGTCGGCGGCTTTGGCGATTCGCTGGAAGTGATTAAGCAGAAGAGCATCGAAAATATCGACATGCTGAAAGGGCTGAACTTCGTGGCGATTATCTCGCTGATGGGCTGGGGGCTGGGTTATTTCGGTCAGCCGCATATTCTGGCGCGCTTTATGGCGGCGGATTCGCACCACAGCATCGTTCACGCACGTCGCATTAGTATGACCTGGATGATCCTGTGCCTCGGCGGGGCGGTGGCCGTCGGCTTCTTTGGCATCGCCTACTTCAATAACAACCCGAGCCTGGCGGGCGCGGTTAACCAGAACGCCGAGCGCGTGTTTATCGAACTGGCGCAAATCCTGTTTAACCCGTGGATTGCCGGGATCCTGCTGTCGGCGATTCTGGCGGCGGTGATGTCCACCCTGAGCTGTCAGCTGCTGGTCTGCTCGAGCGCAATTACCGAAGACCTGTATAAAGCCTTCCTGCGTAAAAACGCCGGTCAGAAAGAGCTGGTGTGGGTGGGCCGTATGATGGTGCTGGTGGTTGCCCTGGTGGCCATTGCCCTGGCGGCCAATCCGGAAAACCGCGTGCTGGGTCTGGTGAGCTACGCCTGGGCTGGCTTCGGCGCCGCCTTTGGCCCGGTGGTCCTGTTCTCGGTAATGTGGTCGCGCATGACCCGTAACGGCGCGCTGGCCGGGATGGTGATTGGCGCCCTGACCGTGATCGTCTGGAAGCAGTTTGGCTGGCTGGGCCTGTATGAAATCATTCCGGGCTTTGTCTTCGGCAGCATCGGGATTGTGGTCTTTAGCCTGCTGGATAAAGCGCCGTCGGCCAGCATGCAGCAGCGCTTTGCCGAAGCGGATGCCCACTACCATACGCCGCCGCCGGTACGCGCCACGGCTGAGTAAGATCATCTAATGCTCACGAGCCCGCCGCTGGCGGGCTTTTTATTGCCTGGTGCCGTGCCGGAATATTATAACCCTTGCTAATTATCTGAAAATCCGCTGATATTTCCTGACTAATAACAATGAGGATAGCAAAGATGACGTTCAGACAGGGTGCAATGGCGCTGGTGCTGGCAGGGTTACTCAGCGGCTGCGTGGCGGGTGGAAGTTCATCGACCAGCGCGCCGAAGCCCGGCGTCTGCCCGGCGGATAAGTCCATGGTGCAAACCACGCTTTACTTCGGTCTGAGCCGCCCGGCGGGGAAAGACATCACCGCTGAAGAGTGGCAACAGTTTGTCGACCGTGACGTCACGCCGCGCTTTCGCGACGGGCTGACGGTGTTTGATGCCCACGGCCAGTGGCTTGGCCAGAATGGTCAGGTGGTGCGGGAGCAGAGCAAGGCGCTGATGGTGATCCATGGGCATGACGCGCAGAGCGAGGCCGGTATTGAGGCTCTGCGCCAGGGCTATAAATCACGCTTCGCGCAGGAGTCGGTGATGCGTGTCGACCAGCCGGTCTGCGTGCAGTTCTGAGTAAACGGCGGGGGCAGCCCCGCCGTTTGTTTTACAGCACCAGCCCGGCGAAGCTGGCGGAAAGCAGGCTCACCAGCGTGGCGCTATACACCAGCCGCAGGCCGAAGCGGGAGACGATATTGCCCTGCGGTTCATTCAGGCCTTTGATCGCCCCGGCGATAATGCCGATCGAGGCAAAGTTGGCAAACGACACCAGGAATACCGAGAGAATGCCGAGCCCGCGAGGGGTCATGCTGGCGGCAATCTTTTGCAGCTCAATCATCGCCACAAATTCGTTAGCGACCAGTTTGGTGGCCATGATGCTGCCGGCGTTTAGCGCATCGCTCAGCGGGATGCCGATAAGCCACGCCAGCGGATAAAAGACGTAGCCGAGGATCTGCTGGAAGCTGAGACCAAACAGGGTGGCGAATAGCGCGTTAATGGCGCTGATCAGGGCGATAAAACCGATCAGCATCGCCAGAATAATCATCGCCACTTTAAAGCCGGCCAGAATATATTCCCCGAGCATTTCAAAGAAACTCTGCGATTCATGCAGCTTCTCGAGTTTTATTTCCTGCTCGCTGCCCGGCCGCGTCGGGTTAATTACCGACAGCACGATAAAGGTGCTGAACATATTGAGGATCAGCGCTGCGACGACATATTTGGCGTCCAGCATGGTCATATAGGCGCCGACAATCGACAGCGATACGGTCGACATGGCCGTCGCCGCCATAGTGAACAGTCGCCGTGAGGAGAGGTCGCCCAGTACGCCCTTGTAGGCAATGAAGTTCTCCGACTGGCCGAGGATCAGCGAGCTGACGGCGTTGAAAGATTCCAGCTTACCCATGCCGTTTACTTTCGACAGCAGGGTGCCAATCACGCGAATAAAAATCGGCAGGATCCGCCAGTGCTGGAGAATACCAATCAGCGCGGAAATAAACACAATCGGACACAGGACGCCCAGGAAAATAAAGGCTAAGCCTTTTTCGCTCATGCCGCCAAAGACGAAATTGGTCCCTTCGGCGGCAAAGCCTAACAGCGAAGCAAAAAAGCCGGAAATATTTTTTACCAGCCACAGGCCGCTTTCGGCGTGCAGGAAAAAGAAAGCGAGCGCTATTTCGATAATAATCAACTGGAGAATATAACGAATACGAATTTTTTGTCTGTCGTAGCTGACAAGCCAGGCCAGGGCGAGGATCACCGCCAGCGCCAGCAGGAAATGAAAAAATGCAGTCATGTTGTTCTTTTCGCAAGTCAATAAGGCCGCCATTTAGCCATAGCCGCTACGGCGGGTAAATATCTGGCGTAAAAAATCCTTTGCTTATTCTTTCCCTTCATAACAGGCGAATATTTTCATAAGTCATTATTTGTCAGCGATTTATTTACAACTGATCATCATTCTCTGCACATTTCGCTTGTGTTTCTGAGCATTGTAATGATAATCACTATCATAAATATTACCTGTTTTTGCATTCGTTGACGGTGCTTTACATTTAAGGGTATTGGCATGTTTGTCCCATTTCTCATTATGTTACGCGAAGGCCTGGAGGCGGCGCTGATTGTCAGCCTGATCGCCAGCTATCTGAAACGCACCCAGCGCGGCAACTGGATTGGCGTGATGTGGATTGGCGTGATCCTCGCGGCGGCGCTATGTCTTGGCTTAGGCATCTTTATCAACGAAACCACCGGCGAATTTCCTCAGCGTGAACAGGAACTGTTCGAAGGGATCGTCGCGGTCATTGCGGTGGTGATCCTGACGTGGATGGTCTTCTGGATGCGCAATGTCTCACGCAACGTCAAGCAGCAGCTGGAGCAGGCCGTGGACAAGGCGCTGCAGCGCGGTAATCACCACGGCTGGGCGCTGGTGATGATGGTCTTTTTCGCGGTCGCCCGCGAGGGGCTGGAGTCGGTCTTCTTTCTGCTGGCGGCCTTCCAGCAGGATGTCGGTATCTGGCCGCCGCTGGGGGCGCTGCTGGGTCTGGCCACCGCTATCGTGCTGGGCTTCCTGATCTACTGGGGCGGTATCCGCCTTAACCTTGGCGTGTTCTTCAAATGGACCAGCCTGTTTATTCTGCTGGTGGCCGCTGGCCTGGCCGCGGGGGCGATCCGCGCCTTCCACGAGGCGGGCCTGTGGAACCTGTTCCAGGATACCGCCTTCGATCTGAGCAACGTGCTGTCGACGCATACGCTGTTCGGCACGCTGCTGGAAGGGATCTTCGGCTATCAGGAGACGCCGAGCGTCAGCGAAGTGGCTGTCTATCTGCTTTATCTGATCCCGGCGCTGGTGCTGTTTGCCCTGCCGCCGCGGAATAATACCACTGCCTCGCGGGCTGCCTGACCGGGCGCTGCGAGCTTATAAGCGACACTCTACTTACCGAAAGGGATGATCATGATGATTCATTTTCGCCGTAATGCGCTGCGGGTGACCGTGGCCGCGCTGCTCAGCTCTGCATTCGGTGCTCAGGCTGCGGATATCCCGCAGGTCAAAGTCACCGTCAACGACAAGCAGTGCGAGCCGATGCAGGTGACCGTTAACGCGGGTAAAACCCAGTTTATTATTCAGAACCACAGCCAGAAAGCGCTGGAGTGGGAGATTCTGAAAGGGGTGATGGTAGTGGAAGAGCGCGAAAACATCGCGCCGGGCTTTACTCAGAAGCTCACCGCGAACCTGCAGCCGGGCGAATATGACATGACCTGTGGCCTGCTCACCAACCCGAAAGGCAAACTGATCGTCACCGGCGCCGCCACCAAAGACGCGGCGAAAGCGGATGCGGTGCTGAGCCTCGGCGACGCGATCACCGCCTATAAAGCCTATGTGACGGCGGAAACCGCGCAGCTGGTTAGCGGCACCAAAGCCTTTACCGACGCGGTGAAAGCCGGCGATATCGAAAAAGCGAAAGCGCTGTACGCCCCGACGCGTCAGCATTACGAGCGCATCGAGCCCATTGCCGAGCTGTTCTCTGACCTTGACGGCAGCATCGACGCCCGCGAAGACGACTTCGAGAAAAAAGCGGAAGATCCGAAATTTACCGGTTTCCACCGTCTGGAAAAAGCGCTGTTTGGCGATAACAGCGTCAAAGGGATGGAAAAATATGCCGATCAGCTGAACAGCGATGTGCTGGAGCTGCAAAAGCGTATCAGCGAGCTGGCGTTCCCGCCGTCAAAAGTCGTGGGCGGCGCGGCAGGATTAATTGAGGAAGTCGCGGCCAGCAAGATCAGCGGTGAAGAAGATCGCTACAGCCATACCGATCTGTGGGACTTCCAGGCCAACATTGACGGCGCGCAGAAAATTGTCGACCTGCTGCGCCCGCAGCTGCAAAAAGAGAACAGCGCGCTGCTGGCGAAAGTGGACGCCAACTTTAAGAAAGTGGACAGCATCCTCAGCAAATATCGCACCAAAGACGGTTTCGAAACCTACGATAAGCTGACCACCGCCGACCGTAATGCGCTGAAAGGGCCGATCACCACCCTGGCGGAAGATCTGGCTCAGCTGCGCGGGATCCTGGGGCTGGACTAAGTCGATGGCACAACAGAAACCCCACGACGTGAACGAACCGTCACGTCGTCGCTTACTGAAAGGGATCGGTGCCCTTGGCGGCGCGCTGGCCATCGCCGGCGGCTGCCCGGTGGCCCATGCGGCAAAAGCGGAAAGCTCCCCGGGGANNTCCTCACACCGCAGCAGGCTTCGATGATGCTGGTGGCCTTCGATGTGCTGGCGGCTGATAAAGCCGACCTCGAGCGGCTGTTTCGACTGCTGACCCAGCGTATCGCCTTTTTAACCCAGGGCGGCCCGGCGCCGGACACGCCGAATCCGCGGCTGCCGCCGATGGATTCCGGCATCCTGGGGCCGTGGATTGCGCCAGATAACCTGACCATCACCGTCTCGGTCGGCCATTCGCTATTTGATGAGCGCTTTGGCCTGGCGGATAAAGCACCGAAAAAGCTGCAGCCGATGACCCGCTTCCCCAACGATTCGCTGGATGCCGCGCTGTGCCATGGCGACCTGCTGCTGCAGATCTGCGCCAATACTCAGGATACGGTGATCCACGCCCTGCGTGATGTCATCAAACATACGCCGGATCTGCTGAGCGTGCGCTGGAAGCGGGAAGGGTTTATCTCCGACAGCGCGGCGCGCAGCAAAGGCAAAGAGACCCCCATCAACCTGTTGGGGTTTAAGGACGGCACCGCTAACCCGGCGAGCCACGACAGCGCGTTGATGGATAAGGTAGTGTGGGTGACAGCCGATCAGGACGAGCCGGCCTGGACCGTGGGCGGCAGCTATCAGGCGGCGCGAATTATCCAGTTTCACGTGGAGTTCTGGGATCGGACGCCGCTCAAGGAGCAGCAGACGATCTTTGGTCGCGACAAGCACACCGGTGCGCCGCTGGGGATGAAAAACGAACACGATACCCCGGATTACAGTAAAGATCCTAACGGCGAAGTCATTGCGCTGGATAGCCATATTCGTCTGGCCAATCCCCGCACGCCGGAAACCCAGTCCAGCCTGATGATGCGCCGCGGCTACAGCTATTCGCTGGGGGTTACTAACGCCGGACAACTGGATATGGGGCTGTTATTCGTTTGCTATCAGCACGATCTGGAAAAGGGTTTTCTGACGGTGCAGAAACGGCTTAACGGCGAGGCGCTGGAGGAGTATGTCAAACCGATCGGCGGGGGCTACTTCTTTGTTTTACCCGGCGTAGTGGATGAAAAACACTATCTGGGAGAGTCGCTGCTGCAGGCCTGATACCAACCCTGCCCGTAAGGGCAGGGCGTTTTCTGCTGTTTTTCTCATTTTTCTTATATTTCCTGCCATGTGTTATATTTCTGTAATACAAATGACCGATAGTCTCCTACACTTGCTTAAGAACTATTTGTTGCGTCATTGTGAAAAATAAGTTGCATTAAGAATCTTTTTTGATGTACTTATTACATACGCGGTAGTTCCCGGCAGTGTGACGTTTCACTATGGAGATCGCGAATGGTAAGGTCCCGTACCGGACAACGTAAAACCTCAGACCGTACTCTTCAGCACGGAAGCCCCGCTTCCGGCAGCGATTTTCTTACTCTTTCTCTCTCCGCTTCGCATTATTACAACCTTGGCAGGGTACGCGGTGCGCGTAGCCGCGACTCGTTGTCAGTTCTACCGGCAAGCAATGGCTTACAAGGAAGCCAAACCTCAATCGTTCGTGCGCATAGTCGCGTCGATGTTGACGCGTGTGATGTAAACCAACAACGCAAGGTGCTATCCATGGGAAGACAAAAAGCAGTGATCAAAGCTCGTCGTGAAGCAAAACGTGTGCTGAGACGGGATTCACGCAGCCATAAGCAGCGTGAAGAAGAATCGGTCACATCGCTTGTGCAAATGAGTGGCGTAGAAGCAATTGGCATGGCGCGGGACAGCCGTGATACTTCCCCAATTGAGGCGCGCAATGAGGCTCAGGCGCATTATTTGAATGCCATCGACAATAAGCAGCTGATTTTCGCTACCGGCGAAGCTGGATGCGGCAAGACCTGGATCAGTGCGGCGAAGGCAGCTGAAGCCCTGATCCATAAGGATGTGGACAGAATTATTGTTACCCGTCCCGTTCTGCAGGCCGACGAAGATCTCGGCTTCTTACCGGGAGATATCGCCGAGAAGTTCGCTCCCTATTTCCGACCGGTTTACGATGTGCTGGTGAAAAGGCTGGGGGCTTCCTTTATGCAGTACTGCCTGCGTCCGGAAATCGGCAAGGTGGAAATCGCGCCGTTCGCCTATATGCGCGGACGTACCTTTGAAAATGCGGTGGTGATTCTGGACGAGGCCCAGAACGTGACCGCAGCGCAAATGAAGATGTTTTTAACCCGCCTCGGGGAGAACGTGACGGTCATCGTCAATGGTGATATCACCCAGTGCGACTTGCCCTCTGGCGTGAGATCTGGCCTGAGCGATGCGCTGGCGCGTTTTGAGGAAGACGAGATGATCGGCATCGTGCGTTTCACCACCGATGACTGCGTGCGCTCGGCTCTCTGCCAGCGGACGCTGAAAGCCTATTATTAATCGTCATACTGTGAGCAAGGCCCGGGCTAGCCCGGGCTTTGTTGTTTTGATCCTTGCGACAGTCTGAAGTGCGGATAAAATTTCTGTTTTGAGGGATCCATCGCTGTATGTGATAGAATTTCTTCTCTGTAATACAAGAATATCTGCTTTGCTATACATAAGCGCCTTTCTAATAATTTCTTTCGTCTTACGCCGTTTTACTCATTTAATTGTATGGATACTTGTAAGGGAAGCACAATGGTCGTACATGGGAAAGTTATCAAGTTATTAATTACTATTTTGATGGTGGGGTTGTCATCCGCTGCTTATAGTAAAGATTATCAGGCAGGGAAAAACTTCACTGTTATTCATTCTACTGTTAAGCAACCGCCGCCACTAGTTGAGTTTTTTTCCTTCTACTGCGGACCTTGTTATGCGTTTGCAGAGCGCATCAATGTTGATACAGCTATCAGAAAGCGCCTGCCCGACGATATGAAACTGGAAAAATACCATGTCAGCCAGATGGGGCCTTTAGGACCAGCATTAACAGAAGCATGGGCCGTAGCACAATATGCTGGGGTAGATGGCAAGGTGGAAAAGTTATTGTTTGAAGGTTTACAGGTTAAGCGTGATATTAAAACGGCAGCTGATATTGTTATGGTGTTTAATCAACTTGGCATTACGTCAGAGAAATATGCCGAAATGCAAAGTAACTTTATGGTAAAAGCTTTAATTGCCAGACAGGATAATCTGGTCGAAAAAATGAAAGTGCATGGTACGCCTTCTCTTTATGTTTCAGGAAAATATCATATTAACAATGCATCACTCGCGCAAGATGACTATGATACCTATGCAGAGGATATGGCTAATCTGGTTTTATTTTTGCTTAACAAGCCCCTGTAACACGAAGTGAGAAAGTATCATTAGGTTTGTCTTTTTCGTTCTGTCCGGGGGGCGTTGCCACTCGTCGAACCCTGGTCGGGGGTTCTCATCCCCCCCTGCGGAGAATATAAAAGAAAAGAGCCCGTACTTGCGTACAGGCTCTCATCTCGAATATGGCGGTGAGGGGGGGATTGACTCGCTTCGCTCGCCGTTACTCGGCCCATCCCTGGGCCTCGCCCCTGCGGGGCCAACGCAGGCGTTGTTCAAAAACGCTCCCGGCGTTTTTGTCGGGGCAGCCCGCTTACTGCGTGCGCGGTCTGTCCAACTGGCTGCGCCAGTTGTCGAACCCCGGTCGGGGGTTCTCATCCCCCCCGGTGGGTGCCACATGCGAAAAAAAAGCCCGTACTTGCGTACGAGCTCTTCTTAAAATATGGCGGTGAGGGGGGGATTGACTCGCTTCGCTCGCCCCTGCGGGGCAGCCCGCTCGCAGGCTCGCGGTCTGTCCAACTGGCGTTGCCAGTTGTCGAACCCCGGTCGGGGGTTCTCATCCCCCCCGGTGGGTGCCACATGCGAAAAAAAAAGCCCGTACTTGCGTACGAGCTCTTCTTAAAATATGGCGGTGAGGGGGGGATTCGAACCCCCGATACGTTGCCGTATACACACTTTCCAGGCGTGCTCCTTCAGCCACTCGGACACCTCACCATATTGTCTTGCTGCTCACCTTGGGTGGGCAACGGGGCGCTACTATAGGGAGTTGCGTTAAAACGGTCAAGCATATTTTCTTCTTTCTTTGCCGTTCGCTCACGCAATGAACAATGCCCCGCTGCGGCTCAGCGGGGCGGGCGTTTTAGCGCTGGGAATCCAGCTGTTCGTTATTCTTCACGACGTCCTGCGCTTTGCTGTAGCTTTCGATCAGCAGCTGGTAGGCCGGGAAGACTTTGGTGTACACCTCCGCCCATTCTGCGGCGTCCGGGCGATTCCAGGTGCGCTGCAGCTCAGAGGCGACGGCGGCGGTATCCATTGGCACTACGCCGGCCTGTACCACGCGAGCCAGGGTGATCTCCTGCGCCATTTTGCTGTAGGTGCCGGAAGCGTCAATCACGGCAAATACTTTATAACCGTCGGCGACAGCGGCGATAGCCGGGAAGGCCATGCAGACGCTGGTGATGGTCCCGGCGATAATCAGCGTTTTACGGCCGGTCGCTTTCACCGCGGCGACGAATTCCGGGTTATCCCAGGCGTTAATCTCACCTTTACGGGCGATGTATTTCGCATGCGGCGCGTTTTCATGAATCTCCGGGATCAGCGGACCGTTCGGCCCCTGCGGCACGGAGGCGGTCGTGATCACCGGGATCCCAGCAAGCGACGCCATCTTGGCCAGCGCGGCGGCGCGAGCGCGCAGCTCTGGCATCGGCATATCGCCGACGGTCTGGAACAGACCGCTCTGATGGTCAATCAACAGCATTGCGGTATCGTTAACATCAATCACCGGACGAGCACCGTTAAAGTTAGCGGGAGTAGACATAGTATTCACCTCAATCAGTTAGATTTGGCCAAAGCGGCCGCTGTTAAAATCGCGTACAGCTTCTGCGATCTGCGTTTTGTTATTCATGACAAACGGGCCATAGCCCACAATCGGCTCCTGTAGCGGTTCTCCGGCCATCAGCAGAACTTTTGCCGGGGCGGTCGCCTCCAGATGCACTGCGTCACCTGCCTGGCTCAGGACGGCCAGCTGGCCTTCGCGAGCAGATTCGGAACCGTTAATGATCACTTCCCCTTCCAGCACCACCAGCGCGGTACTCCAGCCCTCCGGTTGGCGCAGCGTGAGGTCGTGCCCCTGATTCAGCTGCAGATCCCACACGTTAAGCGGTGAGAAGGTATGGGCCGGGCCGCTGACGTCGTCATACTGGCCGGCAATAACCCGAACCTGTCCGGCGCCGTTCGCCAGCGCCACGGTGGGGATCGTCCCGGCGGTAATGCTCTGGTAGCCGGGGGTCGCCATTTTGTCTTTCGCGGGCAGGTTGACCCACAGCTGGATCATCTTCAGCTCGCCGCCGCTGCGGGTGAAGGCCTCCGAGTGGAACTCTTCGTGCAGGATCCCGGCGCCCGCCGTCATCCACTGCACGTCGCCTGGACCAATCACCCCGCCGCGTCCGGTGGAGTCACGATGCTCTACTTCACCGGCGTAGACGATGGTGACGGTTTCAAATCCGCGATGCGGATGCTCACCGACGCCGCGTTTTTCGCTGCTCGCCGGGAAGGTGTACGGCCCGGCATAGTCGAGCAGTAAGAAGGGGCTCAGCTGCTGGCCGTGCGTCTGATAGGAAAACATCGAGCGAACCGGGAAGCCGTCGCCTACCCAATGCTGCGCAGGCGCGGTGTAGACTCCTGTGATCTGTTTCATGGCTTTCTCCTGTGTATCGGTATCTGATGTAAATAAGCTTATATCCGGGACGACGTATGCGGTAGTGAGCAAAAATGACCTATACTGTTCCAAAAATGGAACAATGGAGGAAGGATGCAGGATCTCAATGACTTCGCCTGGTTTGTCCAGGTGGTAGACCATGGCGGTTTCGCCGCGGCGGGGCGAGCGCTTGACCAGCCGAAATCCAAACTCAGCCGTCGCATTGCGCAACTCGAGGAGCGGTTGGGCGTGCGTTTGATTCAGCGAACCACCCGTCAGTTCGCGGTCACCGAGGTCGGGCAGACCTTTTATCAGCATTGCAAAGCGATGCTGATTGAGGCCGAGGCGGCGCAGCAGGCGGTCGAGACACTGCGCGCCGAGCCGCGCGGTAGCGTCAGGATCACCTGTCCGGTCACCTTGCTGCATGTCCATATCGGACCGATGCTGGCGCGATTTATGGCGCGTTATCCTGGGGTAACGCTGCATCTTGAGGCGACCAACCGCCGGGTGGATGTGGTCGGGGAGGGCGTTGATGTGGCGATCCGCGTCCGTCCCCGGCCCATCGAGGATAGCGACCTGGTGATGCGCGTGCTGGCGGACCGCGGGCACCGGCTGGTGGCCAGCCCGGATCTCATTTCCCGGCTCGGACGTCCGCAGGCGCCGTCCGAGCTGAGCGCCTGGCCGGGCCTCAGCCTGGGTGCGAACAAGCATCAGCATAAATGGCAGCTCACCGGGCCCGGGGGAGCGAGAGCGGAAGTGTATTTCACGCCGCGAATGGTGACCACCGATATGCTGGCGCTGCGCGAGGCGGCGATGGCCGGCGTAGGCGTGGTGCAGCTTCCTTTACTAATGGTGCGCGATCAGCTGGCGTCAGGGGAATTAGAGGTGGTTCTGGACGAGTGGCAGCCGCGGCGGGAAGTGATCCATGCGGTATTTGCCTCACGGCGCGGGCTGCTGCCCTCCGTCAGGGCGCTGGTGGACTACCTCAGCGAAGAGTATCAGCGGATGGAGGAGGATTAGCTTCGGGATTGGCTTTTCTCGGGGCTCCCCCCCGGCAGAGAATATAAAAGAAAAAAGCCCGTACTTGCGTACAGGCTCTCATCTTGAATATGGCGGTGAGGGGGGGATTGACTCGCTTCGCTCGCCGTTACTCGGCCCATCCCTGGGCCTCGCCCCTGCGGGGCCAACGCAGGCGTTGTTCAAAAACGCTCCCGGCGTTTTTGTCGGGGCAGCCCGCTTACTGCGTGCGCGGTCTGTCCAACTGGCTGCGCCAGTTGTCGAACC
>NZ_JAGRQY010000097.1:0-11424 GCF_018223905.1 Klebsiella sp. 28 | reverse complement strand
CAGACGATCCGCCTGCGGCGCTGCCGCCCACTGGGTCAACAGCTGCGCCTGCTGGCTGCGACTGGCGGCAACGAAGTCGTCCGCCTCCGCGGCCTGCGCCCGCCATGGCAGCAGGATCAGCAGTAGCGCCAACACATTCATGAGACGCAATGCGTTCATGTCGTTCTCCTCTGGTCAGCGGCCGACGGGCGCTATGCTCCAGCCCCGCCGGCCGTGGCGCTTACTGGCTGACGGTTTTCACCGGATGGTCAGGTTTCTTATCATTACCGGGGATCCACGGGCTCCACGGCTGCGCGCGGACGGGCTCATCGGTCTGCCAGACCACGTTGAACTGGCCGTTGCCTTCAATTTCACCGATCATCACCGGCTTATGCAGATGATGGTTAGTGGCATCCATGGTCAGGGTAAAACCGGACGGCGCGTTGAAGGTCTGCCCGGCCATCGCCTCGCGCACTTTATCGACATCGGTGGTGCCCGCTTTGGTCACCGCCTGCGCCCACATATGCAGACCCACCCAGGTCGCTTCCATCGGATCGTTGGTCACCACCGTATCGGCATTCGGCAGCTTGTGCGCTTTGGCATACGCGCGATAATCGGCGACGAAGGCTTTGTTGGTCGGATTATCGACGGATTCAAAGTAGTTCCATGCCGCGAGGTTGCCGACCAGCGGTTTGGTATCGATGCCGCGCAGCTCCTCTTCCCCCACCGAGAAGGCCACCACCGGTACATCGGTCGCTTTCAGACCCTGGTTAGCCAGCTCTTTGTAGAACGGTACGTTGGAATCGCCATTGATGGTGGAGACCACTGCCGTTTTGCCACCGGCGGCGAATTTTTTGATATTGGCGACGATGGTCTGGTAATCGCTGTAGCCGAACGGGGTGTAGACCTCCTCGATATCTTTGTCCTGGATCCCTTTGGCATGCAGGAAGGCGCGGAGGATCTTGTTGGTAGTGCGCGGATAGACGTAGTCCGTCCCCAGCAGGAAGAAACGTTTAGCGCCGCCGCCGTCCTCGCTCAGCAGGTATTCCACCGCCGGGATAGCCTGCTGGTTAGGCGCCGCGCCGGTATAGAAGACGTTGGGGGACATCTCTTCCCCTTCGTACTGCACCGGGTAGAACAGCAGGCCGTTCAGTTCCTCAAACACCGGCAGGACCGATTTACGCGAGACCGACGTCCAGCAGCCAAACACCACCGCCACTTTATCCTGGGCCAGCAGCTGGCGCGCCTTCTCGGCAAACAGCGGCCAGTTGGAGGCCGGGTCGACCACCACCGGCTCCAGTTTCTTGCCCAGCACCCCGCCTTTGGCGTTGATGTCGGCGATGGCCATCAGCGCGACGTCTTTCAGCGGCGTTTCGGAAATCGCCATCGTCCCGGAGAGCGAATGCATGATCCCGACTTTGATGGTGTCGGCGGCATAGGCCTGGAAGGAGAGACCCATAGCCATAACAGAGGCGGAGAGTGCAAAAGCTTTTAATAACGTTCTACGTTGCATGATTCACTCCTGAGTAGCGCAAAAAATAAAGAATTAACAGCTAACCAGAGGTGATAAGGCAAAAAAGGTGCCAGGTTGTGAAAACAGCGGGATGCGGCGCAGGTGGGCGATAGTGGCGAAGAGGATGGCAGCGTTGCCTCATCACGGTGCAACGCTGCGCTAAGAAAGCAATTACCAGACGTCGGCGGCGATGGAGGTCACCAGACGGACCTTTTGCCATTGCTGGTCTTCGCTGAGGGCATTCCCCTCTTCAGTGGAGGCGAAACCGCACTGCGGGCTGAGGCAGATCTGCTCGAGCGGCACGTACTGCGCGGCCTCGGCGAGTCGCGCTTTTACCCCCTGCGGATTCTCCAGCTCGCCGTTTTTGGTGGTGATCAGCCCGAGGACCACCTGCTGATGGCCGGGACGAATAAAGCGCAGCGGCGCGAAATCCCCGGAGCGGTCGTTGTCGTACTCCAGGAAGAAGGCATCGACATTAACGCTGCCAAACAGCACCTCGGCAACCGGCTCGTAACCGCCTTCCGAGATCCAGGTTGAACGGAAGTTACCCCGGCAGACGTGCAAGCCCACCGTCAGATCGGCCGGCTTACCCTCCAGCGCCTGGTTCAGCACCCGGGCATAAATACGCGCCAGCGCATCCGGATCCTCGCCGCGCTCACGTACCTGCTGGCGCTGGGCATCGGAGCACAGATAGGCCCACACGGTATCGTCCAGCTGCAGATAGCGGCAGCCGGCGTCATAAAACGCGCGGATGGCGTCGCGCCAGGTGGTGGCCAGATCGTCGAAGTAGTCGCTAAGATCCGGGTAGACCGTGGCATCGATATCTTTCCGCCCGCCGCGGAAGTGCAGCACGCTCGGGCTGGGAATGGTCATCTTCGGCTGCGCGTCGCCGCTGATGCTTTTCAGATAGCGGAAATCCTCCAGCATCGGGTGGTCGCCAAACGCCAGCTTGCCGGTGACGCGAACGCCGTGCGCTTTGGTCTGCACGCCGTTGAACTGGATCCCCTGCTCGGCATCGTAACGTTCAACGCCCTGCAGGCCATCGAAGAAATCGAAATGCCACCATGCGCGACGAAACTCACCGTCGGTGACCACGTGCAGGCCGCAGTCGCATTGCTGCTGAACCAGATGACGGATCGCGTTATTCTCAATCTCGCGTAGCTGAGCGGCGTCGATAATCCCCTCAGCCAGCTGCTGACGCGCCTGTTTAATGCTGTCCGGGCGCAAAAAACTGCCGACGATGTCTGCGCGGAACGGGGCCTGTTGACGTTGCATGCTGTCTCCTTAGCGGTGGGCGCGTTAGTTGCCCACCGTGATAGTTCATTATTTGAATTTTTAGACTTCTGGATGGCTATATGTCCAGATACTGGCATGCAGAATGGTGGGTCGCAAACGAGAATATTTCATGATACATGAAAAATTTTCATTTACCGGAAACAAGCGCATAGCCCTCATCTTCCCAGCCAGTGAGTCCGCCGAGCATCATTTTCACCGGCCGCCCGAGCTCAGCCAGCTTCAGCGCGGCAACGTCAGCGCCGTTGCAGTGCGGCCCGGCGCAGTAGACCACAAAGAGGGTATCCGCCGGCCAGGCCGCCATTCGCTCGGCGGTGATCTGGCTGTGCGGGAGATGCTGCGCGCCTGGCAGGTGACGTCTGGCGAAAGCTTCCTCGCTGCCGACCACGTGCAGCAGGACAAAGTCGACCTCGCCGGCACGCTGGGCGCTGTGCACATCGGCGCAGTCGGTCTCAAGATGCAGCTTATGGCTGAACCAGCGGATAGCCTCAGCGGAGGTGGCGGGGGGAAATTGGGTTACTACACTCATGGCGTCTTCTCCTTGTCTGTGATAACACTACTTTACTGACGCCCATCACCCTGATCTGCCGACAACCATGACAGAAAACGCTAACATCCTGACAACCCCTTCTGTGACACCCTCACGTCATCAGGTGGTCGCCCTCGCCTACGATGGCCTGTGCACCTTTGAGTTTGGCGTAGCCGTGGAGATCTTCGGCCTGCCGCGCCCGGAAATGGGCGACAACTGGTACCAGTTCGCCGTCGCCGCCGTCGATGAAGGGCCGCTGTGCGCTACCGGCGGCATCCGCCTGATGACCGACGGCGGTCCTGAACTTCTCGCCCAGGCGGATACGATCGTGGTCCCCGGCTGGCGCGGCGTCGACGCCCCGGTCCCCGAGGCGCTGTGCGCCGCGCTGGCTTCCGCCCACGCCCGCGGATGTCGGATTATTTCTATCTGTTCCGGGGTGTTCGTTCTCGCCGCCGCCGGGCTGCTCAATGGCCGCCAGGCGACAACCCACTGGCGCTACACCGCGGCGCTGCAGTCCCGTTTTCCGCAGATCCAGGTGGTGGAGGATGTCCTTTACGTGGGCGATGCTTTGCTGATGACTTCCGCCGGCAGCGCGGCGGGGATCGACCTTTGTCTACATCTGGTGCGTGAAGATTTCGGCAGCGAAGCCGCCAACGTCGTCGCCCGCCGCCTGGTCGTCTCTCCCCATCGCGACGGCGGTCAGGCGCAGCAGGTCCTGCGCCCGGTAGCCCGCAGCCGGGAGAGCCTGCGCCTCGGTCAGCTGTTTGACTATCTGCACCAGCATCTTGCCGCCAGCCATACCGTCGCTTCCCTCGCCCAGCGCGCCGGCATGGGGACGCGAACCTTTTTGCGCCGCTTTGAGGAGGCCACCGGTAAAACGCCCGCCCGCTGGCTGCTGGAGGAACGACTGCTGCGCGCCCGCCAGCACCTGACGGAGAGCACGATGGGCATCGATCAGATCGCTGAGCGCTGCGGGTTTGCCAGCGCCGGCACCCTGCGCCACCATTTTCGCCAGCACTTCGCGCTCAGCCCGCTGCAGTACCGTAAACAGTTTACGCCTTCTCCGATTGCAAAATCGTCGCAGCCACGGACAATAGACGGCCACAGTAAACCGGTCGCCAGGAGGGTCGATGATGAAGAAAGAGTGTCGGGTAGTGATCTATAAAGAGGGGCTGCTGGGCAGTCTGTTTTTTGGCGAAGCCAAGGCCGACCCTGACAAAATGAGCCAGTTTCTCAGCAGCTATACCCGTGAGGGATGGGAAGTGAAAACCATGTCGGTGGAGCGCCGCCGTACCGCCCTGTTCTGGTCGCGGGAAGCGTATCTTTTCGTGCTCGAACGCCCCCTCTGACAGCCTGCGCCTGGTTTACCCGTTTAAGCCAGGCGTTTCTAAGCGTCAGCTTTCAGGGCTGACGGATATAGCCCTGCTCCTGCATTTTCTGCATGCCTTCCTCGCTGGCGCAGACCATGCCGGTAGTCAACATGGCAAAGCCAAAGCGCTGATAAAACGTAATTTTATCGGCCACCGCATAGATAAATATTTTGCCAAAGGGCAGGAGTTGCTCCCGGATGGCCAGCATCAGCTGTTGCCCGTAGCCCTGTCCCTGACGAGCGGGGACGATCGCCACATCCGCCAGATAGCTGCTCCAGGTGCAGTCGCTGATGGCTCGCGCCACGGCAATCAGCTGACCGTTCTCATAGCCAAACCAGCAGAAGGTGCTCTGGCGGAACGCCTGCTCCAGTTGCTGAACATCACGCTCATTCAGCCCGGCCTCGGCGATGATCGTTCGCACTCGCTGCCAGTCCACCCGCGCGATCGCCTCTTTACCCTCTATCACCATCATGACCTTGTCTCCCGTCGTCTCCCGGAAGCAAGATCTAGCATGCCGCGGCAGGATATGCCAGATGGAAAGCCGGACTGAAGCAGTCGGTACAGGGTGGAAGGGGCAAAAAAAACCGCCATATGACTGGCGGTAAATCAATGCTTGCATGGATAGATTGTGTTTTGCATTTTTTGCAGACAGATAAGCTTTACCTCTCTACGTTTGCTGCCGAAGTTAGCATGCTCAACTTCAATAAAGCCTCAACGACCAGCAGCTAAAGCTTCTCCACCAGCGCTTTCAGCTGCGCCAGGGTCTGCTGCCGGTCCTCCGCGGCGGCGACAGGCCAGGCCGATTGGCGCACGATGAGCCGGGTCGGCAGCAGCTCGCGGATCCGCAGCTGCGGGGCCGCCATCAGGGCAATCAACCGCTCCACCGCCCTTTTGCCCAACAGATCGAAGTCCTGCGCCACCGTGGTGAGCGGCGGCTGGAAGTAAAGGCTGTCGGCGGTGTCATCGTAGCCGGTCACCGATACCGCCTGGCTGCCGCTGCGATTGAGCTGGGCCAGCGCGCTGAGCACGCCGAGCGCCATCTGATCGTTTGCCACCACTATGGCGCTGATCCGCGGCTGCAGGTGGAGGAGCTCGAAAGTTTTCTGCCAGCCGCTGGCGGCGCTCCAGTCGCCAAACACCGTAGTAGAGCGGGCAATATTCAGACTGTGCAACGCCTCGCGCCAGCTGGCGAGACGCAGACGGGCGGAAACCGAACTTTCCGGTCCCGCCAGCAGACCAAATTCGCGATGCCCCAGCTCCCACAGGTGGCGCACGCAGGCCCCGCAGCCGTCGCGATGGTCGAAGCGCACGCAGCAGACATCGGCCTCCGGGGAGACATCGAGAAACAGGCAGGCCATATCCGGATTGTCTTGCACCAGCCGCTCGGCAGTGGCGCTCTCCAGCGGCAGACTGACGATCACCCCGCGAATATGCTGAGCGCGCAGCTCGTCCAGCCGGGCCTGCAGCGCGACAAAATCAGCCTGCGCCGGCATCGCTATCGCCACTTCCAGCTGATGCAGGCTGGCATGGCTCTTTATCGCGGCGGCGATCTGCGAGGGGGCGTGCAGCGTCAGCGAGGCGGTAATCAGCCCGATGGAGGGCGCCGCTTTGCCGGCAAGCAGCTGCGCCGAGCGGTTAGGCACATAGTGCAGCGCCTGCATCGCGCGGATCACCTGCTCGCGGGTGCGGGCTGACACCACCTCAGGACGGTTCAGCACCCGGGAGACCGTCTGCTGGGACACGCCCGCGGCGCGGGCGACATCCTCCAGGGTTGCGGTACGACGCGGCATCTTTTCTCCTCAGCAATAACAATGTCGTGCGCTAACATTTTATGTTTAACGTGCGACAAAAAACAGCGCTTCTCCCCCGCTTTCGTGATCGTCTGTTAATTTCGATTCCCCCGAGATTGCTGGACAAAACAAATTACCCGATAACGTTAACCATCCTGTTTAGCGAACGACAATTTCTGACTTACCGGGGTTTAATATGCAAATTAGCGATACCGGCCGCAGCCACACTCCTGACTTTCACGCCGTCCTCGCCCGTGAAGACTGGCAGAACCAGAGCATTACCCACCTTAACCGCCTGCCAGCGCATCCCGTTTTCGCCAGCTGGCGCGATGAGCTTGCCGCCCGCGATAACCTACCTTCATCCCGCCGCCGTCAACTGGACGGCGAGTGGCAGTTCTCTTACGCCCGCAGCCCGTTTGCCGTCGATGCACAGTGGTTGACGCAGGATCTTCCGGACTGCCGCGGCACGCCTGTTCCTTCCAACTGGCAGATGGAGGGCTATGACGCGCCGATCTACACCAACGTCCGCTATCCCATCGACACCACCCCACCGCGGGTGCCGGAGGATAACCCGACCGGCTGCTACTCCCTGCACTTTACGGTTGAGGACACATGGCGCGAGAACGGGCAAACGCAGATTATTTTCGATGGCGTCAACTCGGCGTTTCATCTGTGGTGCAATGGCGTGTGGGTCGGCTATTCGCAGGACAGTCGCCTGCCGGCGGCGTTCGATCTCAGCCCCTTCCTGCGTCCGGGCGACAACCGCCTGTGCGTGATGGTCATGCGCTGGAGCGCCGGCAGCTGGCTGGAAGACCAGGATATGTGGCGGATGAGCGGCATTTTCCGCTCGGTATGGCTGCTGAATAAGCCGCAGCAACGGCTATGCGACGTGCAGTTGACGCCAGCCCTTGACGCCCTCTATCGCGACGGCACTCTGCAGGTCCAGGCGACCGTCGAAGCGACTGAGGCGGCGCTTGCCGGGCTCAGCGTCGGGGTTAGCCTGTGGCGCGGCGAGGAGCAGATCGCCGCCGGGCGGCAGCCGTTAGGTACCCCGACGGTGGATGAGCGCGGCCACTACGCGGAACGGGTCGATTTCTCCCTGGCGGTGGCGACGCCGGCGCACTGGAGCGCGGAAACCCCGAACTGTTATCGCGCCGTGGTCACCCTGTGGCGCGGCGACGAACTGCTGGAGGCCGAAGCGTGGGACATCGGTTTTCGCCGCATCGAGATTGCCGATGGCCTGCTGCGTCTCAACGGTAAACCGCTGCTGATCCGCGGCGTTAACCGCCATGAGCATCATCATTTGCGCGGGCAGGTGGTCACCGAGGCGGATATGGTGCAGGACATTCTGTTAATGAAGCAGAACAACTTTAACGCCGTGCGCTGCTCGCACTATCCCAACGCGCCGCGCTGGTATGAACTCTGCAACCGCTACGGTCTGTACGTGGTCGATGAAGCCAATATTGAAACCCACGGGATGGTGCCGATGAATCGGCTGTCCGACGATCCGGCGTGGCTGCCAGCCTTCAGCGCCCGCGTCACCCGGATGGTACAGAGCAACCGCAACCATCCGTGCATTATCATCTGGTCGCTGGGCAACGAGTCCGGCGGCGGCGGCAACCACGAAGCGCTGTACCACTGGCTGAAACGCAACGATCCGAGCCGTCCGGTGCAGTACGAGGGCGGCGGCGCGGATACCACCGCCACCGATATTATCTGTCCGATGTACGCCCGCGTCGAACGCGACCAGCCGATCCCGGCGGTCCCCAAATGGGGGATCAAAAAATGGATCAGCCTGCCCGGTGAGCAGAGGCCGCTGATCCTTTGCGAGTACGCCCACGCGATGGGCAACAGCCTCGGCAACTTCGCCGATTACTGGCAGGCCTTTCGCGAGTATCCGCGGCTGCAGGGCGGGTTTATCTGGGACTGGGCCGACCAGGCGATCCGCAAAACCTTTGCCGACGGCAGCGTCGGCTGGGCCTATGGCGGCGACTTTGGTGATAAGCCTAACGATCGCCAGTTCTGTATGAACGGTCTGGTGTTTCCCGATCGCACGCCGCATCCGTCGCTGGTGGAGGCAAAGCACGCCCAGCAGTATTTTCAGTTCACGCTGCTGTCGACCTCGCCGCTGCGGGTGCGCATCATCAGCGAATACCTGTTCCGCCCAACCGATAACGAAGTGCTGCGCTGGCAGGTGCAGGCGGCCGGTGAACCCCTGTATCACGGCGACCTGACCCTGGCGCTGCCCCCTGAGGGCAGCGACGAGATAACGCTGCTCGATAGCCTGATCCTGCCTGAAGGCGCCCGCGCGGTGTGGCTGACGCTGGAGGTGACCCAGCCCCAGGCGACCGCCTGGTCAGAAGCGGAGCACCGCGTCGCCTGGCAACAGTTTCCCCTGCCCGCCCCGCTGGCGCTGCCGGCGCCCACCGTGTCTGCCGGCGCTCCGGATCTTATCGTCAGCGACGAGGTCTGGCAGATCCGCGCCGGTTCGCAATGCTGGACCATCGATCGCCGGACGGGTCTGCTGAGCCGCTGGTCGGTTGGCGGTCAGGAGCAGCTGTTGACCCCCCTGCGTGACCAGTTTATTCGCGCGCCGCTCGACAACGACATCGGGGTCAGCGAAGTAGAGCGTATCGACCCCAACGCCTGGGTGGAGCGCTGGAGAAGCGCCGGCCTGTACGATCTTGAGGCGCACTGCGTCCAGTGCGATGCGCAGCGCCTGGCAAATGAAACCCTCGTCGACTGCCGCTGGCACTACCTGCGCGGCGAAGAGGTAGTGATTGTCAGCCACTGGCGCATGCACTTCACTGCTGACGGAACCCTGCGGTTGGCGGTGGACGGCGAACGGGCGGAAACCCTGCCGCCGCTGCCGCGGGTCGGGCTGCACTTCCAGGTGGCGGATCAGCAGGCGCCGGTGAGCTGGCTGGGTCTGGGGCCGCATGAGAACTACCCCGACCGGCGGAGCAGCGCCTGCTTCGCCCGCTGGGAGCAGCCGCTGGCGGCGATGACCACCCCCTATATCTTCCCGACGGAAAACGGCCTGCGCTGTGATACCCAGGCGCTGGACTGGGGGCGCTGGCACATCAGCGGTCATTTCCACTTCTCCGTTCAGCCATGGAGCACCCGTCAGCTGATGGAGACCGACCACTGGCACAAGATGCAGGCCGAAGACGGCGTGTGGATCACCCTCGACGGCCTGCATATGGGGGTGGGAGGCGATGACTCCTGGACCCCCAGCGTGCTGCCGCAGTGGCTCCTGAGCCAAACGCGCTGGCAGTACGAGGTCTCATTGCGTTGCCTTTAATCCGTGGGGGCGACAGCCCCCACCCCACAAACAGAATAACAAGGGATCATGGTGATGAAATTCTCAGAACTGGCGCCACGAGAACGGCATAATTTCGTCTATTTCCTGCTGTTCTTTTTCTTTTACTATTTCATTATGTCGGCCTACTTCCCGTTTTTTCCGGTGTGGCTGGCGGACGTTAACCATTTAACTAAAACGGAAACCGGGATCGTTTTCTCGTCTATCTCGTTATTCGCCATTATTTTTCAGCCGGTGTTCGGCCTGATGTCGGATAAGCTCGGCCTGCGCAAACATCTGCTGTGGACCATTACGGTACTGTTAATTCTGTTCGCGCCATTCTTTATTTTCGTTTTCTCTCCGCTGCTGCAGATGAATATTATCGCTGGTTCGCTGGTAGGCGGGATCTACCTGGGGATTGTTTTCTCCAGCGGCTCCGGGGCGGTGGAAGCTTATATCGAACGCGTCAGCCGGGCCAACCGCTTTGAATATGGCAAAGTGCGGGTCGCAGGCTGCGTCGGCTGGGCGCTATGCGCCTCGATAACCGGCGTGCTGTTCGGCATCGATCCCAATATCACCTTCTGGATCGCCTCCGGCTTTGCGCTGGTGCTCGGTCTGCTGCTCTGGCTGTCGCGGCCGGAAAGCAGCAACAGCGCTCAGGTTATCGAGGCGCTGGGCGCCAATCGCCAGGCCTTTTCGCTGCGTACGGCGGCAGAACTGCTGCATATGCCGCGCTTCTGGGGCTTTATCGTCTATGTGGTGGGTGTCGCCAGCGTCTACGACGTGTTTGACCAGCAGTTCGCCAACTTTTTCAAAAGCTTTTTCGCCAGTCCGCAGCGCGGTACCGAAGTGTTTGGCTTCGTCACCACCGGCGGCGAGTTGCTCAACGCGCTGATCATGTTCTGCGCGCCGGCCATCGTTAACCGCATCGGCGCCAAAAACGCCCTGCTGACCGCGGGGATGATCATGTCGGTGCGTATTCTCGGGTCGTCCTTCGCCTCATCGGCAGTCGAGGTGGTGATCCTCAAGATGCTGCATATGTTTGAGATCCCCTTCCTGCTGGTGGGAACTTTTAAATATATCTCTTCCGCCTTTAACCCGCGCCTCTCGGCCACCCTGTTCCTGATCGGTTTTAATCTGTCAAAACAGCTGTCCGGGGTGGTGCTTTCCGCCTGGGTGGGCCGGATGTACGACACCGTCGGCTTCCATCAGGCCTATCTGATCCTCGGCTGCATAACCCTGAGCTTCACCCTGCTCTCGTTCGTCACCCTACGCGGCGGCAACCGTCTGCTGCCGACCGCAGAGACGCAGAGCCCCGCCTGACTCCAGCGCCCCCGTCAGGGATGACGGGCTTCACTCGACAATCCGCGTCTCCCCGCCGCGATTCTCCAGCGCATAGCGCTGACAAGGCGCCCCGGCGGCGATAAGCTCCGCCAGCTCCGCCGAGTGGCTGGTCAGCCAGATCTGGCTGTAGCGCGAGGCCTCGATAATCAGCCGGGCCAGCGCGGGCAACATGTCGCGATGCAGGCTGTTCTCCGGTTCATTGATCGCCAGAAACGCCGGCGGGCGCGGACTGAGCAGCGCGACGGCGAGGCACAAAAAGCGCAGCGTACCGTCGGACATCTCCGCCGCCCGCTGCTGGCGGCGGA
>NZ_JAGRQY010000096.1:0-37211 GCF_018223905.1 Klebsiella sp. 28 | reverse complement strand
GAACCCCGTCCCGAAAGGTGCGGGGTTTTTTGCTGTGTGGGGTATATCTCCCCCCGGTGGCGCTGCGCTTACCGGGGCTACAAAAGCGTACCCCGGACAAAGTGCGCAGCACCGCCTCCGGCGAAAATTACGCCATGTTCGCTCCATTATCTCCTTTCAACGCAAAATAAAACCCCGTCATGGCAATCCCTTCGCCATAATCCACTTTTTCCCTGCCCCTGCGCTGGCGATGATCGCGAAAACCGTGCTTGCGAAAAAAAATGTGAATCCAATCACATATAAAAATATAACAATTATATAACATTTAGTTTACTAATTAATTTGTCTGCGTGACGTGGTACGCCCGACAAGACAGATTGCAGTCTTTGCTGGAGCAATATAACAATGACAGAAAGTAGCATTACCGAACGGGGCGCGCCGGAACTGGCCGATACCCGTCGTCGTATTTGGGCAATTGTTGGCGCTTCCTCGGGGAATCTGGTTGAATGGTTTGATTTTTACGTTTACTCATTCTGCTCGCTCTATTTCGCGCACATCTTCTTTCCAGCCGGAAATACCACCACCCAACTGCTGCAAACGGCAGGCGTATTTGCCGCCGGATTTCTGATGCGTCCTATCGGTGGATGGCTGTTTGGTCGGATCGCTGACCGCCGGGGACGTAAAACGTCCATGCTTATCTCGGTCTGCATGATGTGCTTTGGCTCACTGGTGATTGCCTGTCTGCCGGGTTATGCGGTGATCGGCACCTGGGCCCCGGCGCTTCTGCTGCTGGCGCGTCTGTTCCAGGGGCTGTCTGTTGGCGGAGAATACGGCACCAGTGCGACCTATATGAGTGAAGTCGCGGTGGAGGGTAAGAAAGGCTTCTATGCCTCCTTCCAGTACGTTACGCTGATTGGTGGTCAACTGCTGGCTGTATTAGTGGTTGTGGCGCTCCAGCAGGTGCTTAGCGATGAAGATCTCCATGCCTGGGGATGGCGTATTCCTTTTGCCCTCGGGGCGGTACTGGCTATCGTCGCGCTGTGGCTGCGTCGCCAGCTGGACGAAACCTCGAAGCAGGAGACCCGGGCGCTGAAAGAGGCTGGCTCATTTAAAGGGTTGTGGCGCAATCGCCGGGCCTTTGCGATGGTGTTAGGCTTTACCGCCGCCGGATCGCTGACCTTCTACACCTTCACCACCTATATGCAAAAGTATCTGGTCAACACGGCGGGCATGACGGCCAGCACCGCCAGCGTGATCATGACCGCGGCGCTGTTCGTTTATATGCTGGTTCAGCCGCTATTCGGCGCCTTCTCGGATAAAGTTGGCCGCCGGACCTCCATGCTGTGCTTTGGCGTGCTGGCGACGTTATTTACCGTGCCTATTCTCAGCGCCTTGCAAAAAGTGAGCTCACCCTATGCCGCCTTCGGCCTGGTGATCTGCGCCTTACTGATTGTCAGTTTCTATACCTCGATCAGCGGCATCCTGAAAGCAGAGATGTTCCCGGCTCAGGTTCGCGCGCTTGGGGTCGGGTTGTCCTATGCCGTCGCGAACGCATTGTTCGGCGGCTCTGCGGAGTACGTCGCGCTGTCGCTTAAGTCGGCAGGGATAGAGCACGCGTTCTACTGGTATGTGACGGTGATGGCCGCCATTGCCTTCCTTGTCTCCCTGATGTTGCATCGCAAAGGGAAGGGGTTGCGTCTGTAACGCTTACTGATGAGCCAACTGCCATACAGCGTAGCCGGTGGTCGCGCCGGCGACATCCCAGGCAAAATCCTTCCAGCTCCAGCCGCTCCCAGCCGGGCGGCTGTCCCAAAGCTCTTTTGAGGCGCCAAGGCTGACGGAAAACATCAGGCCGATAGCGGCGCTGCGGTCCCGGCTGTAACCCTGATGTTGCGCATATTCATTGCCAGCGGCAGAGAGCATCGCTGAGGCCAGAAAATGCTGGGCTTTGTCCTGACCGGACCATGCATCATTTGCCATGTGGCTGCAGCCGGTTAACAGCAGCGAAGCAATCACTAATATCGTACGCATAGCACTTCCAGAAAAAAGCCCCGTCGAGGCGGGGCTGATAGTCAGAGAATACGGCTGATCAGCCGGTCAATGCGGATCCGCCGCAGGCGGCGGATCAGTTTTCGCACTTTCACCGGATAGTCGGCGATACTTTGCAGATCCCGATAATGTTTCACTACCGTGGTGTGGGTGCGGATGAGCTTCAGCTCTTTCTCCCGCATGGCCCCCAGCTGCCGCTTTGGATCGTGGATCAGAATGGCGTTTTCCAGATCGAGCCGCCAGGCGCGCGGGTTCAGGTTGTTGCCAGTGAGCAGCATCCACTCATCGTCAACCCACATGCCTTTCAGGTGGTAGCTGTTATCGTCATCCTTCCACAGGCGGACGATCAGCTGATCGGTATTGACATAATACTGCAGCCGGCTGAGGAAACGCCGCAGGTTGATCTCATACAGATAGGGAAGGGCACCGATGATTTTAAACGGCTGATCTTCAGGAATGTAGAAATCGTTAGCCGTTTTATCGCCGACAATAATCTCCACCTGTTTTCCGTCGCGCAGCAGCTGGATGATATTTCTTACCAGTACGGCAGGGAGGTTGAAGTAGGGGGTGCAGATCGTCAGCTTGTGTTCGGCACAGGGCATCAGGTGAAAGATGGTTTTATTCAGCAGGCTCGATTTACCCAGGCCTACCAGCGGGGTGACGGAGAGTTCTTCGTCACCAGCGGTGCCGACAAAATGGTAGCTGCGGTCGCGGAGCTCCTGACGGTACTGGCGAATGTCGTTTTTGATTTCCGGGCTTTTTGGCCGATCCGGTCTGTCGAGACGGTTAACGCCGCGCCCCTGAACCAGATTGTTGTCGACCCAGTCGAACATGATGTCCGCCATTTTGCCGTTACGGATGCACTGATAGCGATCATAGCGATACTTATCATGCTGATGCAGATAAACATCATTCAGGCTGGCGCCGCTGTAGAGGACGCAGTCATCAATAATAAAGCCTTTGAAATGGAGAACGCCGAGCGCCTCCCGAGTGTTAATCGGCACGCCGTAAACGGGGATATCTACCCCTGGATTTTCATTGGCCATCCGACAATACCAGTCGGCATTGGTATTAGAGGCGGCGGCGCCGATACGGCCACGCTGAGCGCGGTGCCAGTCCACCAGAACGCGGACATCCAGTTCCGGACGCTGGCGTTTGGCGTCATAAAGGGCCTGCAAAATTCCTTTTCCGCCATCATCTTGCTCCAGATAGAGCGCAATAATGCATATACGCTGAGTGGCGTGGGCAATCCGGGTCAGTAACGCTTCCCTGAATTCCGCAGGGGCGTAAAAGAACTCTACATCATCAACTGACTGAGAAAGCTTAGGGAGTTGGGCAAGGTGTTGTTGATGTTTATTACGCTTAAATTTTGACAACATCACAGTGCGTTTCTTCTCTGTTTATTGAAGGGTCTTCTGTACCATGCAGACGACGTAAGCGGGCAATAATACCATTACTACCCGCTAATGTGGTCAACAATTGCGGTCAGCGTCGCGCGATTATCCCTGATTCAGGGGCAGCGACAGGCTGACAATCCCATCTTCCAGCTGAATATCGACGGTGAATCCCAGCTTTCTGGCGAGGCCTATCATGCCTCGGTTATTTGGCATCGTAATACCATTAAGGCGCCGCAGGCCATGGCTTTGCGTATAGGCGATCAGCTTTTCCAGCAACCTTCGCCCCAGGCCTAACCCTTTTAAATCTGAACGGACCAGAACGGCAAACTCGGCGTCAATATTATCGGGATCGGAGATCGCCCGCGTCACGCCGAGGATCTCGCTCTTCTCTGCGCTGGTCCTGACGGCAACGAACGCCATTTCTCGATCGTAGTCGATCTGGGTCATATTGGCTAAGTCGTCATGGGTAAATTCGTTGATCTCACTAAAATAGCGATAATAGAGATCTTCTTTGGTGACCTGGGCGATAAATGCGAGCAACTGTGGCTCATCTTCCGGGAGGATCGGCCGGAACAGACAGCGATCGCCATTTTTCATCACCACCCACTCCTCCAGTTGGTGCGGATAGGGACGAATAGCGAGACGGCTTTCACTGTCGCCGCTGAAGGGAGCAAGCCCCAGGGTAACGTCCAGCGCCGTAAACTCGTTGCCGGAGGCGAGCAGGGGATGAATATCCAGGCGCTGGATCTCCGGGCAGTCGACGATCAGGTTCGAGACCTGAACCAGCAGCTGGCTTAAGCCAGCGATATCCAGCGGGCGCAAGGCGCTGCGGCCGCGGATCTTCTTATTTTTGATCGCCTGGATCACCAGATAACGCGCCAGGTTCATATTCAGCGGCGGCAGCGCCACGGCGGCCTGGTCCTCGGCCCGCCACTCCACGCCGCCCTCGCCCAGCATAATCAACGGGCCGAAGACGGGATCGTGCTCAACCACTACTCTTAGCTCCTGGGCGCCAGCGCGATTGGCCATGCTTTGCACCAGCAATCCATGGATGCGCGCCTGGGGCCAGGCCAGTTTGACGCGATCGATCATCGCATCTGCAGCCTGCTGCACCTCGGCGGCGGTACGCAAATAGAGCATGACCCCCTGTACTTCCGATTTGTGCGGGATATCCGGAGAACGCAGCTTCAGCGCAACCGGATAGCCTATCTGCTCAGCGATATGCACCGCTTCCGCGCTGTCAGCGGCAATCCAGGTTGGCAGCGTGTGGATGCCATAGGCCCGAAGCACCGGGCTGACCTCGTGAGTATCCAGCGTGGTGGCGCCGTCACCTATCGCTTGCTGCAGCAGAGCATGCGCCTCGCTGGTATTGGCGGTTAAGGAGTCTGGTAGCACCGGCGTCTCGCGCAGTTGTTTCTGGTTGCGACGGTATTCCACCATATGCATAAAAGCGGTGATCGTGCCCTCTGGCGTACGGTAGGTAGGGAGGCCGGCATCGCTGAATAAACGTCGCGCTTCCTGCGAGGAAAATTCGCCGCACCAGTTGGTCAGCACGGTGACATATTTACCGCGTGGGTGATGCTTCAGAGCGTCAATCAGGGCCAGGGCACTCTCGGTGCCCGGCGCGGCGGCGCTGGGAGAGTGGATCACCAGCAGCGCGTCATAGTCCTGACTGTTGAGCAAAACATTCACCGCCCGCTGATAGTGTTCGCTACTGGCGTCATCGCGTAGATCCAGCGGGTTGGCGATCTCCACGCCAACCGGCAACGCCTGGCGCAGGGCGTCGCGCGTCTCCTCGCTGAGAGCCGCCAGCTTACCGTTTCGCAACCAAAGCTCATCCAGCGCCAGCGCCGCCGGCGCCGCACCGTTGCTGACGATCATCAGTTTTTCACCGCGCAGCGGGCGCATGTGGCTGAGGGTTTCCACCGCAGAGAACAGCTCATGGGTATCCTGCACCCGCAGCAGACCAGCGCGCTGAATGGCCGCATCCCATGCCGGGTCCATCCCGGAATTGGCGTGCAATAGCTTTTGCGCCGCCGGACTACGGCCGCTTTTAATCACCAGGATAGGTTTGTTTCGCGAAGCGCTGCGCGCGGCGGAGACAAAGCGGCGCGCGTCGCTGAGATGCTCGAGGTACAGCAAAATGGCGCTGGTCTTGCTGTCGCGGGCCAGAAAGTCCAGCAGGTCATCGACATCAATATCCAGGCTATCGCCCAGGGCGATGAAGTAGGAAAAACCCATCTCGCGCTGTTGCGCCCAGTCAAGGATAGTATTGGAGACGGCGGCCGACTGCGAGATAAAGGCCAGTTTACCGCGATGGATCGGCACCGGTGAAAAGCTGGCGTTCAGCCCTTGCCATGGGGCCAGCAGTCCGAGACTGTTGGGGCCGAGCAGACGCATCTGATAGCGCGCGGCGCATTCGAGCAGCGCCGGGTACTGTTCCGGCTGCGAAGAGAGGATGATGCAGGTCTTGCAGCCTTTTTGCCCTAAGGCTTCGAGCAATTCGAGATTACGCCTGGCGTTAGTACAGAGCACCGCCAGATCCGGGGTAAACGGCAGGCTCTCGATGGTAGGCCATGCCAGTACCCCAAGAACCGCCTTCCAGGCGGGGGTGACCGGCATCACCGGGCCATTGAAGCCGCCGGCTAACAGGTTGCGCATCATGAGATAGCCAGCGCGCTGCGGCTTCATTGATGCGCCAATAACGGCGATGGACTTAGGTCGCAGCAGCGCTTCCAGGCCTCGTTGGCTCATACCGGTCTCCTTTCATCCCAGTGACCGAATGATTTTAAACGTTTTCCACCTGGCCCGCTGTGATACTGCCCTTATGCTGGGTTTTTCCCGCCAGATAGCGGGTCCGGAAGCGGGTGAAGTGCTCGCCAAGCGCAGCGGCGGCCCGGGCATCGCCCGCCAGATCCAGCAGGGCGATGGCCACTTCCGCGGTACAATATTGTCCGTCGGCGTGCGCCTCGCGCAGATGGTAGGCAGAGATGCGCGACAGATCGACTGAGATAATCGGCAGCGCGTCGAGATAAGGACTCTTACGGAACATTTTGCGCGCTTCGGTCCAGGTGCCGTCGAGCATGATAAACAGCGGCGGTTTACCGGACGGCGGCGCGCTCAGGACCTGGCGCTCCGGCCCGGCATAGGAGGCCGGAAATACGACCATGGGCTGATAATCAGGATGGGCGACCAGATCGAGCAGCGCTTGCGGCGGTTCGGTACGCGACCACTGAAACGCTTCGGTATCTGGCAGAATATCGGCGATGAGCCGGCCAGTGTTGCTGGGCTTCATCGGTTCCGTATCAAACATCACCAGGCAGAAGCGGCTGGCGGCCTGCGCCGAGGTTAACGTGGCGCACAGGCACTGCTTGAGCGGCAGCAGACAGCGCTGGCAGCGGCGGATGCGATTGCCGCGCGCAAGGAAAGGGCGGGTAGCTCGCGCGAGACGTTCGGCGCGCAGGCGAAGGACAGCGTTATCAGTCATGGGAGTCGCTAGTGAAAAACGCTATTGTCGCAGAGGTGAAAACGGGGCACAAGCGGTGCCCCGGAAGGGTTATTGTTGGCCGGCTTCGTTAAGCCAGCTATCGAATGGCGCTTTTGGCACTGCGCCATTGAGCATGTCGATCACTTCGCCATTTTTGAACATCATAATGGTCGGGATGCTGCGGATACGAAACCGGGCGCTAAGCTCACGTTCCGCTTCGGTGTTGACTTTCACAAAACGCATCTTCCCGCTACGCTCTTCCGCGACGTCTTCAAAGATCGGCGCGAAGCTACGGCAGGGTCCGCACCATGGCGCCCAGAAATCGACAACGACCGGCAGATCGTCCTTCAAGAGTTTATCCAGCGTTGCCCCGGTCGCGTTGATGACGTCGCCGTCAAAAAGATCGTGACCGCAGCGTCCGCACTTTGCGCCATCCGCGCTACGATCGTCCGGGAGGCGGTTCAGAGCCTGACAACTGGCACAAACGGTATTCATAACTAACCTCTGGTTATGGGTTGCAACGTGGCACGTGGCCGATATGTTTCTGTGATGTTACATATTATCGATGAAGTGTTATTTGAGGACAATGCGTTTTGTTCGATGAGTGCAATAGAGGCCGGCTTTTAAACGAAATCATGGCGAAGCGATGGCACATCGGGTAATCTGCGCGCTTCGCGCAGCGCAGGTGGAGAAAATTGATGAGCGACGAACTGAAAAATAAAAGCGGCAAGGTCAAAGTGATGTATGTCCGCAGTGATGATGATTCTGACAAACGCACCCATAACCCACGTACCGGGAAAGGGGGAGGTCGTCCAGGAAAATCTCGTGTTGACGGCCGCAGCCGCCCTGCGCGTGACGAACGAAACAGCCGCGGCGACGATCGCAAACGTGACGACCGTAAGCGTGACGATCGCAAACGCGATGATTTTCATCGCGACGATGCGTCTCCGTGGCGTACCGTTTCCCGCGCTCCTGGCGATGAGACGCCGGTAAAAGAAGATCACGGCGGGATCAGCGGGAAGAGCTTTATCGATCCGGAAGTGCTGCGTCGTCAGCGTGCGGAAGAGACCCGCGTATATGGCGAAAACGCCTGCCAGGCGCTGTTCCAGAGCCGTCCGGAAGCTATCGTTCGCGCCTGGTTTATTCAGAGCGTGACGCCGCGCTTTAAAGAGGCGCTGCGCTGGATGGCGGCCAACCGTAAGGCCTATCACGTGGTGGACGAAGCCGAGCTGGCGAAAGCCTCCGGCACCGAGCACCACGGCGGCGTCTGCTTCCTGATCAAAAAACGCCACGGCACTTCTGTTGCTCAATGGGTCGCGAAGGCCGGGGAAGAAGATTGCGTTCTGGCGCTGGAAGATGTGGGTAACCCACATAATCTCGGGGCGATCATGCGCAGCTGCGCGCACTTTGGCGTGAAGGGCGTGGTGGTTCAGGATGCTGGCGTGCTGGAGTCCGGGGCGGCGATCCGTACGGCGGAGGGCGGTGCGGAGCATGTTGAACCGATCACCGGCGACAGCTTTATCGATACCCTCGATCAGTTCCGCGAAGCGGGCTACGCGATTGTCTCAACGTCCAGCCATAATGGTACCCCGCTGTTTAAAGCCGAGCTGCCGAAGAAAATGGTGCTGGCGTTAGGCCAGGAACGTGATGGTCTGTCCGATGCGGCGATTTCCAGCGCCGATCTCAGCGTTGCCATCGACGGTACCGGTAATGTCGAAAGCCTGAACGTCTCTGTGGCGACCGGCGTCCTGCTGGCGGAATGGTGGCGTCAAAATAAGGCCTGATATCGGCCTTTGAATGCAAAAAAGCCAGCTGATGCTGGCTTTTTTTTATGGCTGTCAATCACTCGCTTTCAGCGGGAAGGACCGGCATCCAGTCGATCGGCGTTTCGCCGCGGTCAACCAGCCACTGGTTGGTCTGTACGAAATGGTTGCAGCCAAAGAAGCCGCGATGCGCAGAGAGCGGTGATGGATGCGGCGCCTTCAGCACGCAGTGGCGCTGACGATCGATAATCGCGCCTTTCTTCTGCGCATGGGAGCCCCACAGCAGAAAAACTACTCCCTCGCAATGCTCATTGATTAAAGCGATAACCTTATCGGTAAAGGTCTCCCAGCCCAGACTGGCGTGCGAGTGCGCCTGTCCGGCGCGGACGGTCAGGACCGTATTCAGCAGCAGCACGCCCTGTCGTGCCCAGCTTTCGAGATAACCGTGGGTGGGGCGGGTAAAGCCGGGGATCGTGGCCTCCAGCTCTTTATACATATTCAGCAACGAAGGCGGGATCGCGACGCCCGGACGAACTGAGAACGCCAGACCGTGGGCCTGACCCGGGCCGTGATAGGGGTCCTGGCCGAGAATGACGACTTTGACATCGCCCAGTTCAGTAAAGCGAAACGCATTGAAGACGTCTTTTTGCGGTGGATAGATGGTGATCCCGGACTGGCGCTCTTCGGCGACGGTCTTCAGAGTATTGAGAAAATAGGGTTGTTGCTTTTCATCCGCCAGCACGTCATGCCAGGTTAAAGGGGTGGTCATCTTGCTCTCCTGCAAAAGGGTCATCGCTATAGCTTAACGGCTTCTTTCTATAGAACAAAATCGGCACGGCCTGATGCCGGCTTTTATGCAAAAAAAATTGAAAATTTACAAAATTATTTATAGCTCACAATGGCGTAACTTGATGTAAAACAATAAAAACCTCCTATACCCACGTTTGGTGAGTGGTTTTTATTGATTTATATCAAGGAATGCCGAGGGTGCGGCTGATATATATACACTCATACAACAATGGTTTTACCAATTGGCCGCGAAGAGGCCAAAATCGAATAAACACTGCCTGGGAGGCATCAAATGATTACTGGTATCCAAATTACTAAAGCGGCAAACGACGACCTGCTCAACTCTTTCTGGCTGCTGGATAGCGAAAAAGGCGAAGCGCGCTGCCTGTGCGCCAAAGGTGGTTTTGCGGAAGATGATGTGGTTGCGGTAAGCAAACTGGGTGAAATCGAATACCGTGAAATCCCGGTGGACGTGAAACCGGAAGTGCGCGTCGAAGGCGGTCAGCACCTGAACGTTAACGTGCTGCGTCGCGAAACCCTGCTGGACGCGGTTGAGCATCCGGAAAAATATCCGCAGCTGACCATTCGTGTTTCCGGCTACGCGGTACGCTTCAACTCTCTGACGCCGGAACAGCAGCGCGACGTTATCGCCCGTACCTTTACCGAAAGCCTGTAAGGTTAACGCCAGATGTGAAAACGCCGGGATATCCCGGCGTTTTTTTTACTCATCGCTGGACGCTGATGGCGTCCCGGCCGCGCTTGGCTTCCGGCGCTTACCGATATTTTTCGTATCGCGGTGGCGCTTCTTCACCCGCGGTTTCTCTTTTTCATCTTTTTTCTTCTGCGCACGCTTCGCCAGCACTTTCTTCGATGGCTTACCCGTCAGCTTCTCGCTCGGCGCACGGGTCGTCGGGCGCAGTTCATCGATAACTCTGGCTTTCAACGGCTCTTCAATATAGCGACCAATCTTACCCAGCAGCAGGTGGTCATGAGCCTCGACCAGAGAAATGGCGGTCCCTTTTTTACCGGCGCGGCCGGTACGACCGATACGGTGCAGGTAGGTATCCGCGGTACGCGGCATATCGAAGTTAAAGACGTGGCTGACGTCCGGAATATCGATACCGCGGGCAGCGACGTCGGTGGCGATCAGCACGTTGACGCGGCCGTCGGTCAGGCGCTTGATAGCTTCGTTTCGCTTGGCCTGCACCATCTCGCCTTCCAGCCAGCAGGTGTTAATCCCGGCCTCACGCAGCCAGTTAGCCAGCTCATGCACGCGCTCGCGCTTACGCACAAACACGATAGCGCGGGTGGCTTCCGGCTGTTGCAACAGATTCACCAGCAGTTTGGTTTTATGTTCGATATCGTCGGCGCGGTAGTACCACTGATGGATTTTCTTACGCTCGCGGGTTGACGGATTGGCGGAAACTTCAACCGGCTCCTCCAGCAGACGCTCAGCGAAGTCTTTGATCGCATCGCCTTCCAGCGTCGCGGAGAACAGCATAGTCTGCTTGCGCCAGCGAGTTTCACCGGCGATGGTTTCGATATCCTGGGCAAAACCCATATCCAGCATGCGGTCGGCTTCATCGAGGATTAGGGTCTCGACGGCGCGGCAGTCGAAATTCTCTTCTTTAATATATTGCAGCAGGCGACCGGTGGTGGCGACTACGATGTCCTGGTTTTCGCTGAACACTTCCGCGTGGTTCATGTACGCCACGCCGCCGGTAATGGTGGCGATGTCCAGATGGGTATGCTTCGCCAGCTCGCGGGCGTGGTCGGCCACCTGCATCGCCAGCTCACGGGTCGGCGTCAGGATAAGAATGCGCGGCGGGCCGGATTTCTTACGCGGGAAATCGAGCAGGTGCTGCAACGCTGGCAGCAGATACGCCGCCGTTTTACCGGTGCCGGTCGGCGCTGAACCGAGAATGTCACGGCCATCGAGCGCAGGCGGAATAGCGGCGGCCTGAATGGCTGTCGGGCGAGTGAAACCTTTATCCTGGAGGGCCTCCAGCAGGTTTTCGTCGAGTTCAAGTTCGGAAAAAGTCGTTACAGTCATGTTCTACCTCTGAGTGGGCCGCCGATTATAGACGTTACTGACGTAATGTTCATCTGTTTGTAAGGCTATCTGTTCTCCGGTATTGTGCATAGCCTTAGGTTCAGGAGTTTTTGTCGGTAAGGTTATTGAGGATGTCTCAGTCGAAGTTTGCGCTGCCGCGCAATGGTTTTACCTTCAAACGGTTCTTTGTCGCTCACGATCGCTGCGCCATGAAGGTGGGTACCGACGGCATTTTGCTGGGTGCCTGGGCGCCGATTGCCGGAGTGAAGCATGTGCTGGATATTGGCGCGGGCAGCGGCCTGCTGGCGCTAATGCTCGCGCAGCGTACCGGAGATGATGTGCATGTCGAGGCGGTCGAACTGGACGAAGAGGCCGCCGCTCAGGCGCGGGAAAACGCCCTCGCGTCGCCGTGGGCTTCGCGGATTGAGGTCTGGCAGGCCGATATTCATCAGTGGCAGCCGTCGCAAACTCGACGCTATGAACTGATAATAAGTAATCCGCCCTTTTTTGCCGAAGGCGTGCCATGCGCGACCTCGCAGCGAGAGCAGGCGCGGTACACCACGACGCTCGATCACGCCTCCCTGCTGACCTGTGCCGCAGAGCATATTACCGAAGAAGGTTTTTTTTGCGTGGTGTTGCCAGTGGATATTGGTAATGCGTTCATCGAACGGGCAAGGGCGATGGGCTGGCATCTGCGACTGCGTACTGACGTGGCGGAGACCGAGCTGCGACCGCCGCATCGGGTGCTGCTGGCTTTCTCCCCGACGGCAGGGGAGTGTTTCAGCGACAGGCTGGCGATCCGCGGGCCAGAGCAGCAATATTCGGAAGGCTTTACCGCTCTGACCGAGGACTTTTATCTCTTTATGTGAGCCAGGGGCGAGAGTATCGACGGGCCGCTGTCAGGCAGCGGCTGCGGATAGTCGAGGGTATAATGCAGACCGCGGCTCTCCTTACGCAACATCGCGCAGCGTACGATAAGCTCCGCCACCTGCACCAGATTGCGCAGTTCCAGCAAATTATTCGAGACGCGGAAGCGGGCGTAATACTCATCCAGCTCCTGCTGGAGCATGGTAATGCGCCGCAGGGCGCGCTCCAGCCTGCGGGTGGTGCGCACAATCCCCACGTAATCCCACATCAGCAGGCGCAGTTCGTGCCAGTTGTGCTGGATAACCACCAGTTCATCCGGGATCTCCACCTGACTTTCATCCCATGCTGGCAGCGTGGCGACCTTCTGGGCGAGCGGCAGGCGCCGGGCAATATCCTCCGCGGCGGACCAGCCATAGACCAGGCACTCCAGCAACGAGTTCGACGCCATACGATTCGCGCCGTGCAGCCCGGTGTAGCTAACTTCGCCGATGGCGTATAAACCATCGACGTCGGTGCGGCCATTATCATCCACCATCACGCCGCCGCAGGTGTAATGCGCGGCGGGGACGACCGGCACCGGCTCTTTGGTTAAATCAATTCCCAGGCCGAGCAGCTTTTCATAAATCATCGGGAAATGCTGGCGAACAAACGCCTCGGGTTTATGGCTGATATCAAGGAACATGCAGTCCACGCCCAGGCGCTTCATTTCATGGTCGATGGCGCGGGCGACGATATCGCGCGGGGCCAGCTCGCCGCGCTCGTCAAAGTCCGGCATAAAGCGGGTGCCATCCGGGCGTTTAAGGTGGGCGCCTTCGCCGCGCAGCGCTTCAGTAAGCAGGAAATTACGCGCCTGGGGGTGATATAGCGCGGTGGGGTGGAACTGGTTAAACTCCAGATTCGCCACCCGACATCCCGCCCGCCAGGCCATCGCAATCCCGTCTCCGGAAGAGACGTCGGGGTTAGTGGTATATTGGTAAACCTTCGCGGCCCCGCCGGTAGCGAGTACTACGGCTTTCGCGCTGCAGGTTTCCACCCGCTCTTTATTACGATTCCAGATCCATGCCCCGACCACCCGGCGGGTGCCCGGCAGGCCAATCTTATCCGATACGATTAAATCGACGGCATTGCTGCGCTCAAGGATGCGGATATTAGGATGGGCAAGCGCTTTATCGACCAGCGTCGTCTCTACCGCTTTGCCGGTGGCGTCGGCGGCGTGAAGAATGCGCCGATGGCTGTGCCCCCCTTCGCGCGTGAGATGATAGCTCTCTTCGCCATTGGCCTGGACCTGGGTGTCAAACAGCACTCCCTGATCGATAAGCCACTGGACGCATGATCGGGCGTTGCTGGCGACGAAGGTGACCGCATGACGATCGCAGAGCCCCGCGCCGGCGATGAGGGTATCTTCGACATGGGATTCAATACTGTCCGTCTCATCGAAGACGGCGGCAATCCCACCCTGGGCGTAGAACGTCGAACCTTCGCTGATCGGCCCTTTACTCAGCACTGTCACCGAACTGTGCTCAGCCAGGCGCAGGGCAAGGGAAAGACCGGCAGCGCCGCTGCCGATAATCAACACATCACAAGAGAAGTCAGGAGTGGTATTCATTGTCTTTGTTTAATTTACTAAACACATTTAGCTCACAATAGCACCGGTCCGTGAGGAATCGTACAATTTTTTTGTCTGCTGTTGTGACGGCTAAACAAAAGGCGAACGGAAACGGCGTCTTGCGCGCTGAAAATGAGACGCGGGGCAGGTTGATGGCATTGGATTTTATAGTGAAATAAACGGCGTGTTACGATACCCTTCAGACGGGCCTGCGCTTTTTCTTATTGACTTACCTATCGTTTAGCAACCTGGGCATATAATGATTGATAACGATCTGCCGCCGTTGCCAGACAAAAAACAAAAAGCGTAACGGAACTTTATTGTTTTCATGCACTCCAACAGTCAGCTTGCTCATAATGCAGATTTTGGGTGGTGTTTTGAAGACGCATGGGAATTGGGTTTGGGGAGACATTACCTCGGATGAGCGAGCAGTTAACGGATCAGGTCCTTGTTGAACGGGTCCAGAAAGGAGATCAGAAAGCGTTTAATTTGCTGGTAGTGCGCTATCAGCATAAGGTCGCGAGCCTGGTTTCCCGCTATGTACCGCCGGGCGATATCGCTGACGTTGTTCAGGAATCGTTCGTTAAGGCATGGCGTGCGCTGGACTCTTTCCGGGGAGATAGCGCTTTTTACACCTGGTTATACCGTATCGCCGTCAACACGGCGAAGAATTATCTGGTTGCTCAGGGGCGCCGTCCGCCGTCCAGCGATGTTGACGCCAACGAGGCGGAAAACTTCGAAAGCGGCGGGGCGTTGAAAGAAATTTCGAACCCTGAGAACTTAATGTTGTCAGAAGAACTGAGACAAATAGTTTTTCGTACCATTGAATCGCTCCCGGAAGATTTACGCATGGCAATTACGTTACGGGAGCTGGATGGCCTGAGCTATGAAGAGATAGCCGCTATCATGGATTGTCCGGTTGGGACGGTGCGTTCGCGTATCTTCCGGGCGCGAGAAGCTATTGATAATAAAGTTCAACCGCTTATCAGGCGTTGACGATAGCGGAATACTGGAAAAGGGTATCAGGCATGCAGAAAGAAAAACTTTCGGCTTTAATGGATGGTGAAACGCTGGATAACGAACTGCTCAACGAGCTGAGTCGTTCTTCTGAGATGCAAAAAACCTGGGAGAGTTATCACCTTATCCGCGATACGCTGCGTGGCGATACCGCTGAGGTGCTGCAATTTGATATCTCCGCCCGGGTGATGGCCGCCATTGAAAATGAGCCCGTTCGTCAGACGGCTCCGCTTATTCCTGAATCTCAGCCCGCACCGCATCAGTGGCGGCAGATGCCGTTCTGGAACAAGGTGCGTCCGTGGGCCAGCTCCCTGACTCAAATGGGCGTTGCCGCCTGCGTATCGCTTGCGGTTATCGTCGGCGTCCAGCACTATAATGGTCAGTCTGATTCCGCTCAGCAGCCAGAAGCGCCGGTGTTCAATACGCTGCCCATGATGGGTAAAGCAAGCCCGGTAAGTCTTGGCGTGCCGGCTGACGCGTCAGCGGGAAGCGGCCAGCAGGCGCAGGTCCAGGAACAGCGCCGCCGAATTAACGCCATGCTGCAGGACTACGAACTGCAGCGCCGCCTGCACGCTGAGCAGCTTCAGTTTGGCCAGGCCCAGACTCAGCAGGCCGCAGTCCAGGTACCGGGCTATCAAACTTTAGGAACGCAATCGCAGTAATGAAGCAACTTTGGTGTGCCATGTCGCTCATGGCAGGCAGCCTGTTGTTCTCTGTCAACGCCTCGGCTGATACATCGTCCGGGGCGTTGTTGCAGCAGATGAACCTGGCCAGCCAGTCTCTCAATTATGAGCTGTCTTTTGTTAGCATCAGCAAACAAGGCGTTGAGTCGCTGCGCTATCGTCACGCGCGACTGAACAACCAACCGCTGGCGCAGTTGCTGCAGCTGGACGGTCCGCGCCGGGAAGTGGTCCTGCGCGGCACGGAAATCAGCTATTTTGAACCCGGTCTCGATCCGTTCACCCTGAACGGCGACTATATCGTCGATTCGCTGCCATCGCTGGTATATAGCGATTTCAAACGCCTCTCCGCGGCGTATGATTTTATTTCCGTGGGCCGTACCCGTATCGCTGACCGCCTCTGCGACGTGATCCGCGTCGTGGCTCGCGACGGCACGCGCTACAGCTTTATCGCCTGGCTGGATGCTGAAACCAAGCTGCCGCTACGCGTCGATTTGCTCGACCGCGACGGGGAAACGCTGGAGCAGTTCCGGGTCGTCTCCTTCAACGTTGGCGATAACGTCAGCGCCAGCATGGAGACGCTGGCAAAAGCGAATTTGCCGCCGCAGCTGTCGGTGCCTGAAGGAGGCGACAAAGCTAACTTCAACTGGGCGCCGACGTGGCTCCCGCAGGGCGTGACTGAGGTTTCCAGCAGCCAGCGCCGTCTTCCCACCTTTGACGGTCCGGTAGAATCACGTCTCTATTCCGACGGCTTGTTCAGCTTCTCGATCAATATCAACCGCGCCACGGCGGCCAGCAGCGACCAGCTGTTGCGCACCGGCCGACGCACCGTCAGCACGACGGTGCGCGATAACGCGGAGATAACCGTAGTGGGCGAGCTGCCGCCGCAGACGGCGAAGCGTATCTCTGACAGTATTAAATTCAAGGCAGTACAATGATTAAAGAGTGGGCTACCGTGGTTTCCTGGCATAACGGCGTGGCGCAGGTGCACTGCGACGTTAAAGCCTCCTGCAGCAGCTGCGCCTCCCGTGCCGGCTGTGGTAGCCGGGTGCTAAACAAGCTGGGGCCGCAGACCAGCCATACCATTAGCGTGCCCTGCGAGCAGCCGTTGGCCGCGGGGCAAAAAGTGGAGCTGGGGATCGCTGAAAGCAGCCTGCTGGGCTCAGCGATGCTGGTGTATATGGCGCCGCTGGCGGGGCTGTTTGTAATGGCGTCTATTTTTCAGGTGCTGTTTGCCAGCGATATTGCGTCACTTTGCGGCGCGCTGCTGGGCGGCGTCGGCGGCTTCCTGGTGGCGCGCGGTCTGTCGCCGCGACTGGCGGCACGTCAGTCCTGGCAGCCGGTGATTTTGAACGTCGCACTGCCGCCGGATCTGCTGCGTGTTGATACGCCTTCCTCCGACATGGGCCAGTGATTTCACTGGCCCTTATCTTTATTTACCTTTCCTGTTACAACGCCACAATTTCTGCGGGTATGCTGGATCTAACAGCATTTCCTGGTTTCGCGGATGTAGTGTAGAATGCGGCGTTTTCGGATTAAAAAACGTCAGGCACAGTACAGCGGCCTCATGATACTCGTAAGGCATAATTAACTCTAAATATGAAGAATATACGTAACTTTTCGATCATCGCTCACATCGACCACGGTAAGTCGACGCTGTCTGACCGTATCATCCAGATTTGCGGTGGCCTTTCTGATCGTGAAATGGAAGCCCAGGTTCTGGACTCCATGGATCTTGAGCGCGAACGCGGGATCACCATCAAGGCGCAGAGCGTCACCCTGGACTATAAGGCCAGCGACGGTGAGACCTACCAGCTGAACTTTATCGACACCCCGGGCCACGTAGACTTCTCTTATGAAGTTTCCCGTTCTCTTGCCGCGTGCGAAGGCGCGCTGCTGGTGGTAGACGCCGGGCAGGGGGTAGAAGCCCAGACCCTGGCCAACTGCTACACCGCCATGGAGATGGATCTCGAAGTGGTTCCGGTACTCAACAAGATCGACCTGCCTGCGGCCGACCCTGAGCGCGTAGCGGACGAGATTGAAGATATCGTCGGGATCGACGCCCACGACGCGGTGCGCTGCTCAGCGAAAACCGGCGTCGGCGTGACCGACGTGCTGGAGCGTCTGGTGCGCGATATCCCGCCGCCGGAAGGCGATCCGGACGCGCCGCTGCAGGCGCTGATTATCGACTCCTGGTTCGATAACTACCTCGGCGTGGTGTCGCTGGTGCGGATTAAAAACGGCACCATGCGCAAGGGCGACAAGATCAAGGTCATGAGCACCGGCCAGGTGTATAACGCTGATCGTCTGGGCATCTTCACCCCGAAACAGGTTGACCGTACCGAGCTGAAATGCGGCGAGGTAGGCTGGCTGGTCTGCGCGATCAAAGACATCCTCGGCGCGCCGGTGGGCGATACCCTGACCGCCGCCCGCAACCCGGCAGACAAAGCGCTGCCTGGCTTTAAGAAGGTGAAACCGCAGGTGTATGCCGGCCTGTTCCCGGTGAGCTCCGATGATTATGAAGCTTTCCGCGACGCGCTGGGCAAACTGAGCCTTAACGATGCCTCTCTGTTCTACGAGCCGGAAAGCTCTACCGCGCTGGGCTTCGGCTTCCGCTGCGGCTTCCTCGGCCTGCTGCACATGGAGATCATTCAGGAGCGTCTGGAGCGTGAATACGATCTCGACCTGATCACCACCGCGCCGACGGTAGTCTACGAAGTAGAGACCACCTCCAAAGAAGTTATCTACGTCGACAGCCCGTCCAAGCTGCCGCCGCTGAATAATATTCAGGAGCTGCGCGAGCCGATCGCCGAGTGTCACATGCTGCTGCCGCAGGAATTCCTCGGCAACGTGATTACCTTGTGTGTCGAGAAGCGTGGGGTGCAGACCAACATGGTTTACCACGGTAAACAGGTGGCGCTGACCTATGAAATTCCGATGGCGGAAGTGGTTCTCGACTTCTTTGACCGCCTGAAGTCCACCTCCCGCGGCTATGCGTCGCTGGACTACAACTTCAAACGCTTCCAGGCGTCGAACATGGTACGCGTCGATGTGCTGATCAACGGTGAGCGCGTCGATGCGCTGGCGCTGATCACCCACAACGATAACGCGCCGTATCGCGGCCGCGAGCTGGTGGAAAAGATGAAAGATCTGATTCCGCGTCAGCAGTTCGATATCGCGATTCAGGCGGCCATCGGTAACCACATTATCGCGCGCTCTACGGTGAAACAGCTGCGTAAAAACGTCCTGGCGAAATGCTACGGCGGCGACGTCAGCCGTAAGAAAAAGCTGCTGCAGAAGCAGAAAGAAGGTAAGAAGCGTATGAAGCAGGTCGGTAACGTTGAGCTGCCGCAGGAAGCGTTCCTCGCCATTCTGCACGTTGGTAAAGACGGCAAATAACCCTAAGGAGTTGGCATGGCGAACATGTTTGCCCTGATCCTGGTGATTGCAACCCTGGTGACGGGCGTTTTATGGTGCCTGGACAAGTTCATTTTTGCACCGAAACGTCGTGAACGTCAGGCCGCTGCTCAGGCAGCGACCGGCGAGCAACTGGACAAGAAGACGCTGAAGAAAGTCGGCCCGAAACCGGGCTGGCTGGAAACCGGCGCATCGGTTTTCCCGGTGCTGGCGATCGTTCTGGTGGTACGTTCATTTATTTATGAGCCTTTCCAGATCCCTTCAGGTTCGATGATGCCAACGCTGCTCATCGGCGATTTTATTCTGGTGGAGAAATTTGCCTACGGCATTAAAGATCCTATCTACCAGAAAACGCTGATCGAGACCGGCCATCCGAAGCGCGGCGACATCGTGGTGTTTAAATATCCGGAAGACCCGCGTCTGGACTACATTAAGCGCGCGGTGGGGTTACCGGGTGATAAGGTCACCTACGATCCGGTTGCCAAACAGGTCACTATTCAGCCGGGCTGCAGTTCCGGACAGGCCTGCGGCAACGCGCTGCCGGTGACCTATTCCAACGTGGAGCCGAGCGATTTTGTTCAGACCTTCTCCCGCAGCAACGGCGGCGAAGCGAGCAGCGGTTTCTGGCAGTTGCCGAAGGGCGAAACCAAAGCCGACGGCATTCGTCTTACCGAGCGTCAGGAGACGTTGGGCGACGTGACGCACCGAATTCTTATGGTGCCGATTGCCCAGGATCAGGTTGGGATGTACTACCATCAGTCCGGTCTGCCGCTGGCCACCTGGATTGTGCCGCCCGGTCAGTACTTCATGATGGGCGACAACCGGGATAACAGCGCCGACAGCCGGTACTGGGGCTTTGTGCCGGAAGCCAACCTGGTCGGAAAAGCAACCGCTATCTGGATGAGTTTTGAAAAGCAGGAAGGTGAATGGCCGACCGGCGTGCGGTTATCGCGCATTGGTGGAATTCATTAATTTCCTCTGCTGAATTCACGTCGCTGCTGTTATCGCAGCGGCGTGAATTATTTAGTATTTAAATCCATTCAAACTAACGACATCCCGTGTCGTTGCGTATAGAATATCCCCCCGAAGTTTTTGGTTGTCGCTCTGCCGGGTGACACTGCACACGAAAGCGTATTGGTCTGTTTCAAATTACTGTTTGAAGCGAATGCTCAGGTCGGTTTCGTGTGCTGCATCTTTGACGCATTCATTTATTGGTAACGCATGAACCCCATCGTAATTAATCGGCTTCAACGAAAGCTGGGCTACACTTTTCATCATCAGGAGCTGTTGCAACAGGCATTAACTCACCGCAGTGCCAGCAGCAAACATAATGAGCGCCTGGAATTTTTAGGTGACTCCATTTTAAGTTTCGTGATCGCGAATGCGCTGTATCATCGCTTTCCTCGTGTCGATGAAGGCGATATGAGCCGTATGCGCGCGACGCTGGTGCGCGGCAACACGCTGGCGGAGATCGCCCGCGAGTTTGAGCTGGGCGAGTGTCTGCGCCTCGGGCCGGGAGAGCTGAAAAGCGGCGGTTTCCGTCGCGAATCGATTCTCGCGGATACCGTTGAAGCGTTAATTGGCGGGGTTTTCCTCGACAGTGATATTCAGAACGTTGAACGCTTAATCCTCTCCTGGTACCAGACCCGTCTGGACGAAATCAGTCCGGGCGATAAGCAAAAGGATCCGAAGACGCGTCTGCAGGAGTATCTGCAGGGACGTCATCTGCCGCTGCCGTCTTACCTGGTGGTCCAGGTTCGCGGCGAAGCGCACGATCAGGAATTTACTATCCACTGCCAGGTCAGTGGCCTGAGTGAACCGGTGGTTGGCACAGGTTCCAGCCGTCGTAAGGCGGAGCAGGCTGCCGCCGAACAGGCGCTGAAAAAGCTGGAGCTGGAATGAGCGAAGAAAAAAGTTATTGTGGGTTTGTCGCCATCGTGGGTCGTCCAAACGTTGGCAAATCCACGCTGTTGAACAAGCTGCTTGGGCAGAAGATCTCGATCACCTCCCGTAAAGCGCAGACCACCCGTCACCGCATCGTCGGTATCCATACCGAAGGGCCGTATCAGGCGATTTACGTTGATACTCCGGGCCTGCATATGGAAGAGAAGCGTGCCATTAACCGCTTAATGAACAAAGCGGCCAGCAGTTCGATTGGCGACGTGGAACTGGTCATCTTCGTGGTGGAAGGCACTCGCTGGACGCAGGACGATGAGATGGTGCTCAACAAGCTGCGCGACGCGAAAGCGCCGGTGATCCTCGCGGTCAACAAGGTGGATAACGTGCAGGAAAAAGCGGATCTGTTACCGCACCTGCAGTTCCTCGCCAGCCAGATGAATTTCCTCGATATCGTACCGATCTCAGCGGAAACCGGCACCAACGTTGATACCATCGCGGCGATCGTGCGTAAGCATCTGCCGGAAGCGATCCATCACTTCCCGGAAGATTATATTACCGATCGCTCACAACGCTTTATGGCCTCCGAAATCATCCGTGAAAAACTGATGCGTTTCCTCGGCGCTGAGCTGCCGTACTCCGTCACCGTGGAAATCGAACGTTTCGTCAGCAACGAGCGCGGCGGTTACGATATCAACGGCCTGATCCTCGTCGAGCGCGAAGGGCAGAAAAAGATGGTGATTGGCAACAAAGGCGCCAAAATTAAAACCATCGGTATCGAAGCGCGTAAGGACATGCAGGAGATGTTTGAAGCGCCGGTGCACCTCGAGCTGTGGGTGAAAGTGAAATCCGGCTGGGCCGATGACGAGCGCGCTCTGCGCAGTCTCGGTTACGTTGACGACCTCTGAGTTAACGCAACGTGGATGGATGGCAGCGCGCCTTTGTCCTGCATAGCCGTCCGTGGAGCGAAACCAGCCTGATGCTGGACGTCTTCACGGAAGAATCCGGTCGTGTGCGCCTGGTTGCCAAGGGCGCACGCTCCAAACGCTCTAATCTCAAAGGCGCTTTACAGCCCTTTACCCCCTTGCTGGTTCGCTTCGGCGGTCGCGGCGAAGTCAAAACCCTGCGCAGCGCGGAAGCCGTTTCGCTGGCGCTGCCGCTCAGCGGCATCACCCTCTACAGCGGTCTCTACGTTAACGAGCTTATCTCCCGCGTGCTGGAGCACGAAACACGTTTCTCCGAACTCTTTTTCGACTACCTGCACTGCATTCAGGCGCTCGCCGGGGCCAGCGGCTCGCCGGAGCCCGCGCTGCGGCGTTTTGAGCTGGCGCTGCTCGGGCACCTGGGGTATGGCGTGGATTTTCTCCACTGCGCCGGGAGCGGCGAGCCGGTAGACGACACCATGACCTACCGCTATCGTGAAGAAAAAGGCTTTATTGCCAGCCTGGTGATTGATAACAACACGTTTACCGGGCACCATTTGAAAGCATTGGCGAGTCGCGAGTTTCCTGATGTTGATACGCTGCGCGCCGCGAAGCGCTTTACCCGTATCGCCCTGAAGCCCTATCTCGGCGGCAAACCGCTCAAGAGCCGGGAGTTGTTTCGCCAGTTTATGCCCGCGCGAAAGGCGCGAGCCGATAATACGAATAATGATTAACGAGGATTGTCATGGCTGAATTATTGTTAGGGGTCAATATTGACCATATCGCGACCTTGCGTAACGCCCGCGGCACCGCTTACCCGGATCCGGTTCAGGCGGCTTTCATTGCCGAACAGGCCGGCGCCGACGGCATTACCGTGCATCTGCGCGAAGACCGTCGCCATATTACCGATCGCGATGTGCGTATCCTGCGCCAGACGCTGCACACCCGCATGAATCTTGAAATGGCGGTCACCGAAGAGATGCTGACGATCGCCTGCGAAACCAAACCGCACTTCTGCTGCCTGGTGCCGGAGAAGCGTCAGGAAGTGACCACCGAAGGCGGGCTGGACGTCGCCGGCCAGCGCGACAAGATGCGCGATGCCTGTCAACGCCTGGCGGATGCCGGCATCCTGGTCTCCCTGTTTATCGATGCGGATGAAGCGCAGATCAAAGCGGCGGCGGACGTTGGCGCGCCCTATATCGAAATCCACACCGGCTGCTATGCCGATGCCAAAACCGACACCGAGCAGGCCAGGGAGCTGGAACGTATTGCCAAAGCGGCCACCTACGCCGCCAGCCTCGGGCTGAAGGTGAATGCCGGCCACGGTCTGACCTACCACAACGTGAAAGCGATTGCTGCGCTGCCGGAAATGCATGAGCTGAATATCGGTCACGCGATTATTGGCCGTGCGGTGATGAGCGGCCTGAAAGAGGCGGTGGCGGAAATGAAGCGTCTGATGCTGGAAGCGCGCGGCTAATGGCCATTCTCGGGTTGGGTACCGACATCGTCGAGATCGCCCGCATCGAAGCGGTGATCGCCCGCAGCGGCGATCGCCTTGCCCGCCGGGTGCTGAGCGACCATGAATGGAGCATCTGGGAGCAGCACCAGCAGCCGGTGCGTTTCCTGGCGAAACGCTTTGCGGTCAAGGAAGCGGCGGCGAAAGCGCTGGGAACCGGGATCCGTAACGGGCTGGCGTTTAACCAGTTCGAGGTTTACAACGACGAGCTGGGCAAGCCGAAGCTGCGGCTATGGGGTGAAGCAAACCTTTTAGCTGAACGCATGGGAGTAAGCGCTATTCACGTTACTCTCGCTGATGAACGCCACTACGCCTGCGCCACGGTGATTGTCGAAAGCTAGCCAGGAGGGCGGTTAAATTTTATCCGCGTGGTGCATCAGCACGAATTTATCCCACAGCTGTTCTTCACTCTCGACGTGTGCCGGATCTTTCAGGATCGTATTCGGGATCGGGCACACTTTCTGGCAGGTTGGCGTGTCGTAATGACCCACGCACTCGGTGCAGCGGTCGCTGTTAATTTCATAAATGCTCTCACCCATCGAAATGGCCTCATTCGGGCACTCCGGCTCGCACATATCGCAGTTGATGCATTTTTTGGTAATTAACAGCGCCATCAGGAAAGTCTCAGAAACAACACAAACAGGGCGGGCATTATACGCCCATTTTCTGCTCAGACCAGCTTTTTCACCAGCGCTTCGCTATGGCGAATGCGCTCCGGCGCCCGCTCCAGATCCTGCTGCACCAGCCCCATAAACAGCAGATCGGTGAGCATCATTTGCGCGCTGGTGGAGGAGATGGCCGCGCTGCGCGTCGCCTGCTCTTCGGCGATAGTATACAGGCAGTGGGTCGCCTGCTGTTGCAGGGCGTTCGGGCTAAACCCGGTAATCGCCAGGATCTTACAGCCGACGCGCAGCGCTTCACCGGCCGCCATATTGATCTCCCGGCGCTCGCCGGAGTAAGAGATCGCCAGCAGAAGATCGTCGCTGGACATGGCCTGCACCGTCGCCAGCAGGGCATGCATATCCTGCTCAGAAACAGCGTTGATGCCGATCTTCATCAGCTTCCAGCTAAAGTTACGCGCCACCAGGCCGGAGGCGCCAATCCCGGTGACGATCACTCGCCGGGCGTTGCGCAGCAGCGTGACGGCTTCCCGTAGCGTCTCTTCAGTGTTGACGTCCAGCGAGGCATGCATGGCGGCGACATTGTCTTTAATCAGTTTCTCGCCGACCAGACGCAGCGGATCGTCACCGCGAATGTGGTTATGCACCGGGACGGAGTGCGGATCCGGGCTACTCGCCAGCGCTTCACTAAGGGCCAGCTTCAGCGCCGGAAAGCCTTTGAATCCCAGCTTCTGGGCAAATTTAACCACGCTGGACTGACTCACACCGGCTTCCGCTGCCAGCTGCTGCGAGCTGAGGTGCCGGGTCTCATCGGGCTGGCTCAGAATATAATCGGCCAACTTTTTGTCGCTCGCCGCCAGGGTGGGATAGCGCTGACGAATACGCGTTAAACAGTTCATTGGAGCTCCGCTGGAGCCGTCCGGCTCGTGACTGACAGAATTTTTATTCGATTATAAGGGGTATACCATGAATTAAAAATTCTTAAGCCACAATTTTTCCTTCGCCTGCTACTTTAATTCTTTCTTAACGGCAGGGGATGTTTTCCCTCGACATGGCGTCAGGCTGTTAAGCTTACCCTAACGAGAAGCGAGTTCTGAGATAAAGGAGGCAGTTTGCAGCACACTGAACGGAGAGTGGTGTTTTTCGATCTGGACGGAACCTTACACCAACAGGATATGTTCGGCAGTTTTCTGCGCTATCTGCTGCGCCATTTGCCGCTGAACCTGTTGCTGGTGGTGGCGATGGGGCCGGTGATCCTTGCCGGGCTGGCAGTGAGCGGACGGGCGGCGCGCTGGCCGATGAGCCTCCTGCTGTGGGCGACAACCTTTGGCCGCCGCGAGGCGGTGCTGAAGCGGCTGGAAGCGGAGTTTGTCGGCTGGTTTCGCCATCATGTGACGGCGTTTCCGGTAGTTCATGCGCGGCTTACCGCCTACCTGACCAGCACCGATGCCGACGTCTGGTTGATCACCGGCTCGCCGCAGTCGCTGGTGGAGCAGGTCTATCGCGATACCCTCTGGTTGCCGCGGGTGAATCTGATAGCCAGCCGCACCGCGCGCCGCTGGGGCGGCTGGGTATTGACCCTGCGCTGCCTGGGGCATGAAAAGGTGGTACAGCTGGAGAAAAAGATTGGCGCCCCGCTGCGGCTGTATAGCGGCTATAGCGATAGTGAGCAGGATAATCCATTGCTCGGCTTTTGCCAGCATCGCTGGCGGGTAACCCCTCAGGGAGAGCTTCAGCAGCTGGAGTAATAGTGTGTAATTGATAGCGCCCATGTATAATGCGCCCCGCTTTTTCTGCTGGAGTGGCCGCTGTGTCTGACCTCGAACTCAATGATGAATACTGGATGCGTCATGCCCTGACGCTGGCGAAACGCGCCTGGGAAGAGGGCGAGGTGCCGGTGGGCGCGGTGCTGGTGCATAACAATCAGGTCATTGGCGAGGGCTGGAACCGGCCGATAGGCCGTCACGACCCCACCGCCCATGCGGAGATTATGGCCTTACGCCAGGGCGGACTGGTGCTGCAAAACTACCGCCTGATCGACGCCACGCTGTACGTGACCCTCGAGCCCTGCGTCATGTGCGCGGGCGCGATGGTGCACAGCCGTATCGCCCGCCTGGTGTTTGGCGCCAGGGATGCCAAGACCGGCGCAGCCGGCTCGCTGATGGATGTTCTGCACCACCCGGGAATGAACCATCGGGTTGAGATTAGCGAAGGCGTGCTGGCAGAGTCCTGCTCTGCCATGCTGAGCGACTTCTTCCGCTGGCGGCGGGAAGAGAAAAAAGCGCTGAAGAAAGCCCGGGCGCAGACTGGGGAAAGTTAATACAGGTGGCCGGGGAGTTTCATCCGGGCATTATCCATCTGCTTATCGGCGCGAAACTTGAAAAAGGGCAGGGTGGTCTCCTGCGGCTGTTCGAGCTCATTGGGGAGCACGGCCGGGTAATCCTCCGCCAGGGCCAGCGTTTGCTGCTGCTGGCGCTCCTTCTCTGACAAATAGCCGACAAGGCTTATCTGATATTTGCGGATGTTTTCCACATAGGCGTAGGCCTCATGGCCGCGGGCATAGCCGTATTTTAGTTTGCTGTAATAGGGTTTCTGGCTCAGCAACGGTAAACGCAGCTTAACGTCCGCCCAGCTGTTAGGATTGCCTTTCTGTTTGCGGGTGAGCGCCATGGCGTCCAGCATATGGGCATAACCCATATTATAAGCGGCCAGCGCAAACCAGATGCGTTCATCTTTCGGGATCGAATCCGGCACTTTATCCATCATATCCTGCAGGTAGCGCATGCCGCCGTCGATACTCTGCGCCGCATCGGTGCGGTCGGTTAGACCCAGGCTTTGTGCCGTATTGCGTGTGAGCATCATCATACCGCGCACGCCGGTGGGGGAGGTGGCCTGCGGATCCCAGTGGGATTCCTGCCAGGCGATGGCGGCCAGCAGGCGCCAGTCAATCTCGCGGGCGTATTTTTCAAACAGCGGCTGCACCTCCGGAAGAATATTTTCCACCGCGCGCAGGAAGGTGCGGGTATCGACATAATCGAAATCGTTGCCGTGGCCGAGGTACTTCTCCTCGAGGCGCGCCAGCGTCCCGTCTTCATTGATGTTGTTGAAGAAATCAAGCATTGCCGCCGACAGCGAATTATCGTCGTCCCGGGCGCTAAACCAGGTGACCGGCTGTTCGTCGGTGATATCGAGGGCCACCGCCAGCTCCGGATGGACGCGCTGAAACAGGCTGACGGCCACCGAGTCAGCGATGGTGTAATCAAGTTTACCGTCAATCACCGCCTGCATCAGCGCCGTGGTACCGCGTTTTTCGTCCACGCGCCAGGCAAGATCCGGGTATTTCTCAGCTTTTAAGGTCTGCAGGTCGTTGATCGCCACGTGGCCCGGAGCGATAGTGAGCTGCTCGGCGGTCAGCGCCGCGAGGGTGCGCGGCCGGGTATTGCCGACGCGGTAGACCAGCTGTTGCGAAACGGAATAGTAGGTGGGGCCGGCCTGATAGTTTTTCACTCGCTCCTGGTTATAGACCAGTCCGGCGGCCAGCATATCGGCCTGACCGTCGTCGAGGTCGTCAAACAGCTGGCTGATGTTTTGCCGGACGGTTATCTTAAGCGTTACGCCAAGGTAGTCGGCAAACTGCTTCGCCAGTTCATAATCCAGACCGAACGCTTTATTGTTCATGGTGGCGAAGGTCATTGGCGAGTTGATAGTGCTGATGCGCAGCTCGCCGCGAGCGATAATGCCCGCCACCCGGTTCTCGGGTTTACCAGACCAGGGGATCGACGGCCACAGGGCCGCCGCCAGCAAAAGGGTGACAATGCCGATCAGCAGATAATTAATCTTTAATTTTTTCAGAGAGTTAATCTTCTGCAGCTTCAGGTTCCTCAGCAGGCGATGTCCGGAAAAAACGCAAGGTTGTCGTCGAATGTGCGGCATTCTGCTTAATAATGCGCCAGTTGGCAACTTATTCGCGATGGTCGTCACATTTATTGATAAACAGCATCAATGATTTTATTTCTACGCAAACGGTTTCGTCGGGGCGCAGGATTCACTATAATGACGCCCGTTTCCCCCCCTGGCTCACCCTGAAAGCTTCGAAGACGAGAGACTTATGATGGAAATTTTGCGTGGTTCACCTGCACTGTCGGCATTCCGTATTAATAAACTGCTGGCACGATTTCAGGCGGCCAACCTTCCGGTAAGCGCCATATATGCCGAATATATTCATTTTGCCGATCTGAATGCCCCGCTGAGCGCTGACGATCGCGAGCGCCTGGCGCGACTGCTTCAGTATGGCCCGAGCTTAAGCAGCCATACCCCTACCGGTAAATTACTGCTCGTGACCCCTCGCCCTGGCACCATCTCTCCCTGGTCTTCTAAAGCTACCGATATCGCTCACAACTGCGGTCTGGCGCAGGTTGTGCGTCTTGAGCGCGGCGTGGCGTATTACGTTGAAGCCTCAACCCTGACCGAAGCGCAGTGGGCCGCGGTGGCGGCGGAGCTGCACGACCGCATGATGGAGAGCGTCTTCGACGAGCTGGAAGCGGGCGAGAAGCTGTTTGCTCACCATCAGCCGACGCCGGTGACCAGCGTCGACCTGCTGGGCGAAGGGCGTCAGGCGCTGATTGACGCCAACCTCCGTCTGGGTCTGGCGCTGGCCGACGACGAAATTGACTACCTGCAGGATGCGTTTACCCGCCTGGGACGCAACCCGAACGATATCGAGCTGTATATGTTCGCCCAGGCGAACTCAGAGCACTGTCGCCACAAGATTTTCAACGCCGACTGGATCATCGACGGCGAACAGCAGCCGAAGTCGCTGTTCAAAATGATCAAAAACACCTTTGAAAAAACGCCGGACTACGTGCTGTCGGCCTATAAAGATAATGCCGCGGTGATGGAAGGGTCTGAAGTCGGGCGCTATTTCGCCGACCATCAGACCGGACGCTACGACTTCCATCAGGAGCCGGCGCACATTCTGATGAAGGTGGAAACCCATAACCACCCGACGGCCATCTCTCCATGGCCAGGCGCGGCAACCGGCTCCGGCGGCGAAATCCGCGATGAAGGCGCCACCGGCCGCGGCGCGAAGCCGAAAGCGGGCCTGGTGGGCTTCTCGGTTTCCAACCTGCGTATCCCGGGCTTCGAACAGCCGTGGGAAGAAGATTTCGGTAAACCGGATCGTATTGTCACCGCCCTGGACATCATGACCGAAGGCCCGCTGGGCGGCGCGGCGTTTAACAACGAATTTGGTCGTCCGGCGCTGAACGGCTACTTCCGCACCTATGAAGAGAAAGTCACCAGCCACAATGGCGAAGAGCTGCGTGGCTACCACAAACCGATCATGCTGGCCGGCGGTATCGGCAACATCCGCGGTGAGCACGTGCAGAAGGGCGAGATTACCGTCGGCGCGAAGCTGATCGTGCTGGGCGGCCCGGCGATGAACATCGGCCTCGGCGGCGGCGCGGCGTCTTCTATGGCCTCCGGCCAGTCCGATGCCGATCTCGATTTCGCCTCCGTACAGCGTGACAACCCGGAAATGGAGCGCCGCTGTCAGGAAGTGATCGACCGCTGCTGGCAGTTGGGCGACGCCAACCCGATCCTCTTTATCCACGACGTTGGCGCCGGCGGTCTCTCCAACGCTATGCCGGAGCTGGTGAGCGACGGCGGCCGCGGCGGTAAATTCCAGCTGCGCGATATTCTCAGCGATGAGCCAGGGATGAGTCCGCTGGAGATCTGGTGTAACGAATCGCAGGAACGTTATGTTCTGGCGGTCGCTCCGGAGCAGCTGCCGCTGTTCGACGAACTGTGCCGCCGCGAGCGTGCGCCTTATGCCGTTATCGGCGAAGCCACCGCTGAGCAGCATCTGAGCCTGAGCGACAGCCACTTTAACGATCAGCCGATCGACCTGCCGCTGGACGTCCTGCTCGGCAAAACGCCGAAAATGACCCGCGACGTGCAGACTCTGAAAGCTCAGGGTAGTGCGCTGGATCGCCAACCGATTACCCTTGCCGATGCGGTTAACCGCGTTCTGCATCTGCCGACGGTGGCCGAGAAAACCTTCCTCGTCACCATCGGCGACCGCACCGTGACCGGTATGGTCGCCCGCGACCAGATGGTTGGCCCGTGGCAGATCCCGGTGGCCAACTGCGCGGTGACCACCGCCAGCCTCGACAGCTACTATGGCGAAGCGATGGCGATGGGCGAGCGCGCCCCGGTCGCCCTGCTGGACTTCGCGGCCTCTGGCCGTCTGGCGGTCGGCGAAGCGCTGACCAACATCGCCGCCACGCAGATTGGCGAGCTGAACCGCGTGAAGCTGTCGGCTAACTGGATGGCCGCCGCCGGCCACCCGGGTGAAGACGCTGGCCTGTATGAGGCGGTGAAAGCGGTGGGCGAAGAGCTGTGCCCGGCGCTGGGCCTGACCATTCCGGTCGGTAAAGACTCGATGTCGATGAAAACCCGCTGGCAGGAAGGCAGCGAGCAGCGCGAGATGACCTCCCCGCTGTCGCTGGTCATCTCTGCCTTCGCCCGTGTCGAAGATGTCCGTCATACCGTCACGCCGCAGCTTTCGACGGAAGATAACGCCCTGCTGCTGATCGACCTCGGTAAAGGGCACAACGCGCTGGGCGCGACGGCGCTGGCGCAGGTCTATCGCCAGCTCGGCGACAAGCCGGCTGACGTGCGCGATGTCGCGCAACTGAAAGGCTTCTGGAATGCGATGCAGGCCTTGGTGGCGCAGCGTAAACTGCTGGCCTACCACGACCGCTCCGACGGCGGTCTGCTGGTCACCCTGGCGGAAATGGCCTTTACCGGCCACTGCGGCGTGGAAGCGGATATCGCCGCGCTGGGCGACGACCATCTGGCCGCGCTGTTCAACGAAGAGCTGGGGGCGGTGATTCAGGTCCGCGCCGCAGACCGTGAGGCGGTGGAAGCCATTCTGGCGGTTAACGGCCTGGCGGACTGCGTGCATTACCTCGGTAAAGCGGTTGAGGGCGATCGCTTCGTGCTGACCGCCGGCGGTCAGACGGTGTTCAGCGAAAGCCGCACCACGCTGCGCATGTGGTGGGCGGAAACCACCTGGCAGATGCAGCGTCTGCGCGACAACCCGGCCTGCGCCGATCAGGAGCATGAGGCGAAAGCCAATGATGCCGACCCGGGCCTCAATGTGAAGCTCTCGTTTGATATTAACGACGACGTCGCCGCCCCGTACATTGCCACCGGCGCGCGGCCGAAAGTGGCCGTCCTGCGCGAGCAGGGGGTGAACTCCCACGTTGAAATGGCGGCCGCCTTCCATCGTGCCGGCTTTGACGCCATCGACGTGCATATGAGCGACCTGCTGGCCGGCCGGACCGGTCTGGGCGATTTCCATGCCCTGGTAGCCTGCGGCGGCTTCTCCTACGGCGACGTGCTGGGCGCGGGCGAGGGCTGGGCGAAGTCGATTCTGTTCAACGAGCGCGTGCGCGATGAGTTCGCGACCTTCTTCCATCGTCCGCAGACGCTGGCGCTCGGCGTGTGCAACGGCTGTCAGATGATGTCCAACCTGCGCGAGCTGATCCCGGGCAGCGACCTGTGGCCGCGCTTTGTGCGCAACCAGTCTGACCGCTTTGAAGCGCGCTTTAGCCTGGTGGAAGTGACGCAAAGCCCATCCCTGCTGCTGGAAGGCATGGTTGGCTCACGGATGCCGATTGCGGTCTCCCACGGCGAAGGTCAGGTGGAAGTGCGCGACAGCGCGCATCTGGCCCAGCTGGAGAGCAAAGGTCTGGTGGCGCTGCGCTTCGTGGATAACTTCGGCAAAGTGACCGAAACCTATCCGGCGAACCCGAACGGTTCCCCGAACGGTATCACCGCGGTGACCAGCGAAAGCGGGCGCGCGACCATCATGATGCCGCACCCGGAACGCGTCTTCCGCACCGTAAGCAACTCCTGGCACCCGGAGAACTGGGGCGAGGATAGCCCGTGGATGCGTATCTTCCGTAACGCGCGTAAACAGCTGGGTTAATCTTCCCGCCGCGCTTCACGCGAACGTATCAGCCCCCTGCCTGACAGGGGGCTTTTTTTTATCTGTGATGGTCGGCACGCCAGGGTGTCGGGAATTGCCGACAACTGCGATATTGTAGTGTCGTCAATAGGCGACACTTAAGTTATTGATTTAAATGATGAGTAATCGGTAGCCTATTTGGTGTCGCTAAATAGCGACAATGCGGGTGAAAAATAAACAGTGGTAGTACGACTGTTCCTGCGGTTAAAGCCATATATATCAATATGTTAATAAAATGTTTTGAGAGCTGGCATAGTTCATGCATAATATTAACCAGTGGCTCATTCACCTTCTTATGTCAGCCCCTTCGGGACGCGCTACATAAACTTCGAATGACGCACAAACAGGTGCCTGCCGTCCAACTCCTGATAACAGCCTGGCTTTATCAGACATCGGGCGAAACGTCGAGTAAGGCACCGCCTCATTCCTGAACAAAGCCAGGCCTTGCGCCTGGCTTTGTTGTTTCTGCGGCGCAGCACTCAGCGGTAGCGCTTTTCTCCGGCGCGCTCCTCAGTTAGCATCGACCAGAGCTAATGATTGAGACAACATCCTTGAAGCGACTCTCTCTTTTCCCCCGTTCGCTGCGTCAGCTGGTGACGCTCTCTTTTGTGCTGATCCTGCTGCCATTGCTGGTGCTGGCCTGGCAGGCCTGGCAGAGCCTGAACGCCCTCAGCGCCCAGGCGGCGCATATTAACCGTACCACCCTGGTCGACGCCCGACGCAGCGAGGCGATGATCAATGCCGCACTGGAGATGGAGCGCAGCTATCGCCAGTACTGCGTGCTGGACGATCCGACGCTGGCGCGCGTCTATCAAAACCAGCGGCAGCGCTACAGCCAGATGCTGGACGCCCACGCCGGCGTGCTGCCGGACGAGAAGCTCTGGCAGGCGCTGCGTCAGGATGTCAGCGATCTGGCGCAGCTGCAGTGTAAAAATAGCGGACCCGATGCCCAGGCAGCCGCCAGACTGGAAGTTTTCGCCAGTAATAACAGCGATATGGTGCAGGCGACCCGGGCGGTCGTCTATTCTCGTGGCCAACAGCTGCAGCAGGAGATAGCCGAACGCGGCCAGTTTTTCGGCTGGCAGGCGCTGGTGCTGTTTCTGCTGAGCCTGGCGCTGGTGCTACTCTTCACCCGCATGATTATCGGCCCGGTGAAAGGCATCGAAAGAATGATCAATCAGCTGGGGGCAGGGAAGTCGCTGGACGACGCCGCATTGTTTACCGGCCCGCGCGAGCTGCGATCGGTGGGCAAGCGCATCATCTGGCTCAGCGAGCGCCTGGCGTGGCTGGAGTCGCAGCGGCATCAATTTCTTCGTCATCTGTCGCATGAGCTGAAAACCCCGCTGGCCAGTATGCGTGAAGGTACCGAGCTGTTGGCCGACCGGGTCGCCGGGCCACTGACCCCTGAGCAGCAGGAGATCGTCGAGATCCTCGACAGCAGTAGCCGTAACCTGCAAAAGCTGATTGAACAGCTGCTGGACTATAACCGAAAACAGGCCGACGGCCCGGTGGCTCGCGAAGCGGTAGACCTGGTGGACCTGGTGGAAAACGTCGTGGCGGCGCACAGCCTGCCCGCGCGGGCTAAACTGATGCATACCGAACTGACGCTGCAGGCGCGGCGTTGCCTGGCAGAGCCTGCGCTATTGATAAGCGTAATGGATAATCTCTACTCCAATGCGGTGCACTATGGCGCTGAATCCGGTAACATCCGTATCCATAGCTACCGGCACGGAGAGCAGGTGCGTATTGATGTCGCCAACAGCGGCGAACCGATCCCGGCCGCGGAAAAAAATATGATATTCGAGCCTTTTTACCAGGGGAGTCACCAGCGTAAAGGGGCCGTTAAGGGCAGTGGACTGGGGTTGAGTATCGCCCGCGACTGCGTCCGGCAGATGCAAGGGGAGCTCAGCTTAGTTGATGCGCCCGCCGGGCAGGTCTGTTTTCGCATTACGCTTCCCTCAGCGCCGGAATAATCCAACTTATGAATCAATATCGGGGAACTATGTCCCAATTCCTGGCCTGGCGCCGTTCCCTCAGTGGATGGCTGCTTTCAGGCATTGCTTGTCTTACGCTGGCGGGGTGTTCCGCCGGCTTTTCACCGCATACCGCGGAAGGTACCGCCGCCCCCGGGCAGGCGCAGCATCAGGTGGCCGATTTTGTCGTGGTAGACTGCGCGGATATCTGGGCGCACAGCAGCGATGCCAGCGACAAAAATCCCCTCTACTGGCTGCGGGGCATTGACTGTGCCGATCGCCTCGCGCCGGCGCAGGCGCGGGCGGAGGCGAAACGCCATACCGACGACAGCTGGCAGGACGCGTTCCGTCGCGGCATCCTGCTTGCTGATGCTAAAATTACCCCTGAGGAGCGCCGCGACCTGGTGGCGCGTCTCGATACCTTCAGCCCGCAAATCGCCGTTCAGGTCCGCCCGCTGTATCAGCTCTGGCGCGACGGCCAGACCCGTCAGCTGCAGCTGGTGGAAGAGCGTGCCCGTTACGCTAAGCTTCAGCAGTCCAGCGATAGCGAACTGGAGACACTGCGTCAGCAGGAGCTGGCGCTGCGCGAGCAGCTGGAGCTGACCACCCGCAAGCTGGAGAACCTGACGGATATCGAACGCCAGCTCTCCAGCCGCAAGCCGGGCGGCAATTTCGGCAGCGAAAAAGTGCCGGAGGTGATCCATGACGATCCGTAAACCGGCGCGTTTACTGCTGGTGGATGACGATCCGGGACTGTTGAAGCTACTGGGCATGCGCCTGGTCAGCGAAGGCTACAGCGTGGTCACCGCCGAGAGCGGGCCGGAAGCGCTGCGCGTGCTGGGGCGTGAGAAAGTGGATCTGGTGATTAGCGATCTGCGGATGGATGAAATGGACGGCCTGCAGCTGTTTAGCGAGATCCAGAAGGGCCACCCCGGCATGCCGGTGATCATTCTCACCGCTCACGGTTCGATTCCCGACGCCGTGGCGGCTACCCAGCAGGGGGTGTTCAGCTTCCTGACCAAGCCGGTCGATAAAGATGCCTTATATAAAGCCATTGATGAGGCGTTGGAGCAGCGCTCGCCGGCCACCGACGAAGCCTGGCGCCAGGCGATTGTAACCCGCAGCCCGCTGATGCTGCGCCTGCTTGAGCAGGCCGGGATGGTGGCGCAATCGGATGTCAGCGTACTGATTAATGGCCAGAGCGGGACCGGGAAGGAGATCGTCGCCCAGGCGATCCACAACACCAGCCCGCGTCATGATAAGCCGTTCGTGGCGATCAACTGCGGCGCGCTGCCGGAACAGCTGCTCGAATCCGAACTGTTTGGCCATGCGCGGGGCGCTTTTACCGGCGCGGTCAGTAACCGTGAAGGATTATTCCAGGCCGCTGAGGGTGGTACGCTGTTTCTCGACGAGATCGGTGATATGCCGGTTGCGTTGCAGGTGAAGCTGCTGCGCGTCCTGCAGGAGCGCAAGGTGCGCCCGCTGGGCAGCAACCGCGATATCGAAATCAACGTGCGGATTATCTCCGCCACCCACCGCGACCTGCCGAAGGCGATGGCCCGCGGCGAGTTTCGTGAAGACCTGTTCTACCGCCTCAACGTAGTGAACCTGAAAATACCGCCGCTCTCCGAACGCACGGAAGATATTCCGCTGTTGGCCAACCATCTGCTGCGTCAGTCTGCCGATCGCCATAAGCCGTTTGTCCGGGCGTTTTCCAGCGATGCGATGAAGCGGCTGATGGCCGCCAAGTGGCCGGGCAACGTACGCCAGCTGGTGAACGTGATCGAGCAGTGCGTGGCCCTGACTTCGTCGCCAGTGATCGGCGACGCGCTGGTTGAGCAAGCGCTGGAGGGCGAGAACACGGCGCTGCCGACCTTCGTGGAGGCGCGCAATCAGTTTGAGCTGAACTACCTGCGCAAGCTGCTGCAAATTACCAAGGGCAACGTCACTCACGCCGCGCGGATGGCAGGGCGCAACCGCACCGAATTCTATAAGCTGCTGTCGCGCCATGAGCTCGACGCCAACGACTTTAAAGAGTAGCTCCGCACTATAGCGCAAGTTATGATACGGTAAGCAACCGGTTACGCGATTAAGACAGGAACCCCATGAAAAAGATTGATGCGATTATTAAACCTTTCAAACTGGATGACGTGCGTGAAGCGCTGGCCGAAGTCGGCATCACCGGGATGACGGTAACGGAAGTGAAAGGCTTTGGCCGCCAGAAAGGGCACACCGAACTGTACCGTGGTGCCGAGTATATGGTCGATTTTCTGCCGAAAGTAAAAATTGAAATTGTGGTGACCGACGATATCGTCGATACCTGTGTGGATACCATCATCCGTACCGCACAGACCGGTAAAATCGGCGACGGTAAAATCTTTGTCTTCGACGTGGCGCGGGTCATTCGTATTCGTACCGGCGAAGAAGACGACGCGGCGATTTAACGCTCGCCGCTCGCTGCAGTATTGCCGGGTGGCGCTGCGCTTACCCGGCCTACAAATCCCCGCGCGTCGGGGCTTACAGCACCTTATGCGGGCCGAAGCATTCGTAATGAATGTTGTCTTTGTTGACCCCTAATTCGACCAGCTGCTTCGCTGCAAACTGCATAAACGCTACCGGGCCGCAGAGATAATACTGCATCTGCGGGTCGCGAATATTGTCCGCCACTGCTGCTAAATCCATCAAACCTTCGCTATCAAAACGTCCAGCCTGACGGTCGGCCTCAGTCGGGGTGCGATACCAGACGTGAGAGGTAAAAGCCGGCAGCGCCGCGCCGAGCGCCTTCACTTCATCGGCAAAGGCGTGAACGTCGCCATTTTCCGCCGCATGGAACCAGTTCACCTGACCCTGATGACCGCTCTTCGCCAGCGCATCCAGCATCGCCAGCATCGGCGTTTGCCCGACGCCGCCGGAGAGCAGAGTGACCGGCGTCTGCGGCTTAACGTTAAGGAAGAAATCTCCCGCCGGGGCGGCCAGATAGACCACATCGCCTTCGCTGGCATGGTTATGCAGCCAGCTGGAAACCTGACCGCCTTCCTCGCGTTTAACCGCAATGCGGTAGCCTTTGCCGTCCGCTTTGCGGGTCAGGGAATACTGGCGGATTTCCTGATATTCGAAGCCTTCCGGTTTCAGCCAGATGGCCAG
>NZ_JAGRQY010000095.1:0-11790 GCF_018223905.1 Klebsiella sp. 28 | reverse complement strand
GCGCCGTTTATGTCCTGCGGCGCGCGGCTGGCGATCTTCGCCGTCTTCGCGGCCGCCTTCTTTGGGCAGAACGGCGCGCTGGCGGTCTTCTCGCTCTATGTGCTGGGCATTGTGATGGCCATCCTCACCGGCCTGATGCTGAAGCACACCATTATGCGCGGCGAAGCCTCGCCGTTCGTGATGGAGCTGCCGGTGTACCACGTCCCGCATATCAAGAGCCTGATTATCCAGACCTGGCAGCGCCTGAAAGGCTTTGTGCTGCGCGCCGGGAAGGTGATCGTCATCGTCAGCATCTTCCTCAGCGCGCTGAACAGCTTCTCACTGAGCGGTAAGGTCGTCGACAACATCAACGACTCCGCGCTGGCCTCGGTGAGCCGGGTCATTACGCCGGTGTTTAAACCGATCGGCGTGCATGAAGATAACTGGCAGGCCACCGTCGGCCTGTTTACCGGCGCGATGGCGAAAGAGGTGGTAGTGGGTACGCTGAACACCCTCTATACCGCCGAAGATATCCAGAATGAGGAATTCAATCCGCAGACCTTCAGCCTCGGCGAAGAACTGCTCGCCGCCGTCGATGAGACATGGCAGGGACTGAAAGACACCTTCAGCCTCAGCGTCCTGGCCAACCCCATCGAAGCCAGCAAAGGCGATGGCGAAATGGCCACCGGCGCCATGGGGGTGATGGGCAGTAAATTTGGCAGCGCGGCGGCGGCATACAGCTACCTGATCTTCGTCCTGCTCTATATTCCCTGCATCTCGGTGATGGGCGCCATCGCCCGCGAATCAAGCCGCGGCTGGATGACCTTCTCCATCCTGTGGGGGCTGAATATCGCCTATTCGCTCTCGACGCTCTATTACCAGACCGTTAGCTTTAGCGATCACCCGCGCTACAGTCTGGTGTGTATCCTGGCGGTAGTGTTGTTCAACGTGGTGCTCTTCGGCCTGTTGCGCCGGGCGCGCAGCCGGGTGGACGTCTCGCTGCTGGCCACGCGAAAAACGCCGGCCTCCTGCTGTTCCAGCCCGGCTGGCGATTGCCACTAAGGAGGGACTGTGGCGTCGTTAATGGAAGTCCGCGATATGCTGGCCCTGCAGGGCCGCATGGAGGCGAAACAGCTCAGTGCTCGCCTGCAGACGCCTCAGCCGCTGATTGACGCCATGCTTGAGCGAATGGAAGCCATGGGTAAGGTGGTCCGGATCAGCGAAACGAGCGAGGGCTGCCTCTCCGGCAGCTGTAAAAGTTGCCCTGAAGGGAAAGCGGCGTGCCGGCAGGAGTGGTGGGCGCTACGATGAAAGGAGTAAGGCCAGGTCGCGCAACGAGGTAAAACGAGTAAGACAGCTATGAAAAACGGGCCAGCAGGCCCGTTTTCTTATGACTGGATTATTTATAAACGTCAGCGTTCGCGTGTACGGTTTTTTCGTTTTTCTGCCCGGCAATCACCACAAAGTATTTCCCACCCAGCTCATCGGCTTTTTTCGACAGATCGCGTCGGGCGTCCATCGGCGACGTCGTCCTGGAGGTCGTAATGCTACCGACCTTGGTCAGATTCATCTTCGCCACGTCTTCTTTTTGGATCTCTTTCGCGGCGAATGCGCCGAAAGAGAGGGTGCCTATCACCAGAGATGCAACCATTCCTGTAACAAGTTTCATAGCCTCTACTCTCCATAAGGTTGTTATTGTAGGTCACGGTGGCGGATTGAAATAATCAACCACCGTAACAACCTAAGTATTGCTAGGAATGGCCCTTTTACCATGGCGCGGCAAAAAAAATTACCCCAGCCGCGTCTTCAGCGCCAGCAGCGGCTCGCAGAAGGCCGCGGGATGGGAAACAAACGGCGCATGCGCGGCCTTATCGAAGAGGATTGACTCGCTTTCCGGCCACAGGTCATCCAGCAACGGGACGATCTTGCGCGGCACCAGTCCATCCAGCCGGCCATACAGCCGCAGAAACGGCATCGGCAGCCTGACCAGCGCCTGACGCAGATCGACGGTTCTGAGGATCTCCAGTCCGCCATTCAGCGCCTCGGCGGAAGGCATCGGCAGCGAGAGCACCGCCTGCTTTAACGCCCGCGCATCCTGACGCGCGCTCTCTGTGCCCATGGTTTGCAGGGCGAGGAATCGCTCGACGGTGCGCTGGAAATCGTCGCTCAGCTGCTGCTGAAATCCGGCCAGCACCTCGGGCTTGATGCCGGGCCAGTCGTCACGAGCCGCGAAACAGGGGGAAGAGGCAACCGTCACCAGCGCCTGCACGCGTTCCGGACGCATAATCGCGACCTGGCTGGCCACCAGCCCGCCCAGGCTCCAGCCCAGCCACACCGCCTGTGGAGGGGCCTGCTCCAGCACCCGCTGCGCCATCGCCTCCAGCGACATCGCCCCAAACCCGCCGCTGCGGCCATAGCCCGGCAGATCCACCAGGTGGAGGGTAAAATGCGAAGCCAGCTGCGGCGTGATGCAATCCCATACCTGAGCGTTCAGCCCCCAGCCGTGCAGCAGCACAAGATGACAATCTCCTTCGCCGATTGTTTGCCACCAGATGTCGTTCATCCGTTACCGTTCTCTTTTTACTGGACAGAAGGCCAAATATGCTAACAGCACACAGCTTATGCTGGCTATGCCAAATGCCGCTGGCAGTCGCCCGCTGGGGGATCTGCTCCCGCTGCAACCGCGCCCTGCTCGCCTGTCCCCCGCTCTGCCCGCAGTGCGGCCTGCCGGCGGCGGCATCCCGTCACCCCTGCGGCCGCTGCCTGCAAAAGCCGCCTCCCTGGCATCGGCTGGTGGCGGTCAATGACTATCGCCCGCCGCTGAGCGGTCTGGTGCAGCAGCTGAAGTTTCACCATCGCCCGGAGCTGGGCCCCGCCCTCGCGCGTCTGCTGCTGCAGCGCCTTCTGCAGCGTGACGATTTGCCGCCAGTAGACGCTCTGGTCGGCGTGCCGCTATGGCATCGCCGTCGCTGGCGCCGGGGTTATAATCAGTGCGACGAACTGTGCCGACCGTTAGCCCGCTGGCGAGGATGCGTCTGGCATCGCGAAGGCCTGACTCGCCAGCGAGCCGGCGCCGTCCAACATTCGCTCAATGCCCGCCAGCGCAGGCAGAACCTGAAAAATGCCTTTCAGCTTGAATTTGCCGTGCAGGGACTCCATATCGCTCTGGTGGATGATGTCGTCACGACCGGCAGCACCGTCGCCGAGATATCCCGCCTGCTTTTGCGAAACGGCGCCGCGACGGTTCAGGTATGGTGTTTGTGCCGTACCTTGTAGACCCCCGCTGATGGGCGTATTATAACCCAGTAAAATAGTCAACTATTAGGCCAACGCTATGATCCGTATTTCCGATGCTGCACAAGCGCACTTTGCCAAACTGCTGGCAAATCAGGAAGAAGGGACGCAAATTCGCGTATTTGTGATTAATCCCGGCACCCCAAACGCTGAGTGCGGCGTATCCTACTGCCCACCGGATGCGGTGGAAGACACCGACACGGCGCTGAAATTTGAACAGCTGACCGCCTATGTCGATGAGCTCAGCGCGCCCTATCTGGAAGACGCTGAAATTGATTTCGTCACTGACCAGCTCGGCTCGCAGCTGACGCTGAAAGCGCCGAACGCCAAAATGCGCAAAGTCTCTGACGATGCCCCGCTGATGGAGCGCGTCGAGTACCTGCTGCAGTCGCAGATTAATCCGCAGCTGGCAGGCCACGGCGGCCGCGTATCGCTGATGGAGATCACCGACGACGGTCTGGCTATCCTGCAGTTCGGCGGCGGATGCAACGGCTGCTCGATGGTCGACGTGACCCTGAAAGAAGGTATTGAAAAACAGCTGCTGAACGAGTTTCCGGAGCTGAAAGGGGTTCGCGATCTGACCGAGCATCAGCGCGGCGAGCACTCCTACTACTAAGCCCTTCCTCCGGCGGCACCCTGCCGCCGGTCCTCCCTGGCCCTTTCTGTGTTACCGCGCAACATCTCCCGCTAAATGACCGGCAAAAACCGGGGAAAGAGTATGACTTAAGTCTCATATTTAACATTTTCCCCCGTCAGGTGATTCTCAACCCTCACATGTTACCCGTATCATCCACTTCAGGCGCCACCGGCAAAAAAATAGCCAGCTATCCTTTCTCTGGGTAAGGATAATGCAAGCGTTTACGGTGCCAGACTATTTTGCTCCCTGACGGAGCGGATGCTCTACAGGTTCGAACTTTGACGTTACCCATAACAAATTAAGGCCAGGTAAATCATGCCATTAGTCATCGTTGCTATCGGGGTTGCCCTGTTGTTGCTGTTAATGATCCGTTTCAAAATGAACGGCTTCATTGCGCTGGTTCTGGTGGCGCTCGCCGTCGGATTAATGCAGGGTATGCCACTGGATAAAGTGATCGTCTCCATCAAAAACGGCGTTGGCGGCACCCTTGGCAGCCTCGCGCTGATCATGGGCTTCGGCGCTATGCTCGGTAAGCTGCTGGCAGACTGCGGCGGCGCCCAGCGTATCGCCACCACGCTTATCAATAAGTTCGGTAAGAAGCATATTCAGTGGGCGGTGGTCCTGACCGGCTTCACCGTTGGCTTCGCCCTGTTCTATGAAGTGGGCTTCGTGCTGATGCTGCCGCTGGTGTTCACCATCGCCGCCTCGGCCCGTATTCCGCTGCTGTACGTCGGCGTACCGATGGCAGCCGCGCTCTCCGTCACCCACGGCTTCCTGCCGCCGCATCCGGGTCCGACCGCGATCGCCACCATCTTCCATGCCGATATGGGCAAAACGCTGCTCTACGGCACCATTCTGGCTATCCCGACGGTTATCCTGGCGGGACCGGTGTTTGCGCGCTTCCTGAAAGGGATAGATAAGCCGATCCCGGAAGGCCTGCATAACCCGAAAGTGTTCACTGAAGAAGAGATGCCAGGCTTTGGCGTCAGCGTCTGGACCTCGCTGGTTCCGGTGATCCTGATGGCGATGCGCGCCGTGGCTGAGATGATCCTGCCGAAAGGCCACGCCTTCCTGCCAATTGCCGAGTTCTTCGGCGACCCGGTGATGGCCACCCTGATTGCGGTACTGATTGCCCTGTTCACCTTCGGTTTGAACCGCGGCCGCTCCATGGAGCAGATCAACGATACCCTGACCTCTTCGATCAAAATCATCGCCATGATGCTGTTGATTATCGGCGGCGGCGGCGCCTTCAAGCAGGTGCTGGTGGATAGCGGCATGGATAAATACATCGCCTCTATCATGCACGAATCGAACATGTCTCCGCTGTTTATGGCGTGGTCTATCGCCGCGGTGCTGCGTATCGCGCTGGGTTCGGCGACCGTAGCCGCCATCACCGCGGGCGGGATTGCCGCGCCGCTGATCGCCACCACCGGCGTCAGCCCGGAGCTGATGGTTATCGCCGTTGGCTCCGGCAGCGTTATCTTCTCCCATGTTAACGATCCGGGCTTCTGGCTGTTCAAAGAGTACTTTAACCTGACCATCGGCGAGACCATCAAGTCCTGGTCGGTGCTGGAAACCATTATCTCAGTCTGCGGCCTGGTGGGCTGTCTGCTGCTGGGGATGGTGGTGTAAGGTCACTCCCGCCACAGAAAAAGGCCGGTCCGCGTGAAGCGGGCCGGCCTTTTTTATCGGACATGCTCTTCGCCGCGCAGAGGAGCGCGCGGCAGGAAGTTATCAGGAGGCGGCTTTCTTGCTCGCCGCCTTGCGCCGTTTATCCAGATCCTTAATCAGCTTATTGACCCGTTCATCGGCAAACATCTGCTCCAGGGTGACGGACAGCTTCCGGCGCCAGTTCGGGTACTCGGTGCTGGTGCCCGGAATGTTAACCGGCGTCGCCATCTCCAGCCAGTCTTCCGGCTGCAGGCCCAGCAGGGCGCTGTTGCTGTCGGCAATATAACGCTGCATCCCCCGGTTGAGGATCCCCGTCATGCTCATCAGCGAGGCCTTATGGCCGGCGCGCTTGGGCAGACAGCCGTACTTATGCAGTGCGTCCAGCAGCCCTTGTTTCGCCAGCTCGCGGTCCTGGTACAGTCCGCGCAGCACCACCTCATCAGGATAGAGGCCCAGCGCTTTACCTAACGTCAGATCGCCGCTTTCCCAGTAGCCGCGGAGAGTGGGCAGGTCGTGCGTCGTCGCCACAGCCATTGATTGCTCCGGGTACAGCGCCGGCGCGCGGAACGTTTTCTCTGCATCACTCTCAAAATAGAGCACCTTATAAGAATAGACGCCGCTGTTGCGTAACTTGCTGACGATCTCCACCGGTACCGTGCCCAGATCTTCACCGATCACCATGCAGCGATGACGCTGGCTTTCCAGCGCCAGAAGCGACAGCAGATCGTCGACCGGATACTGAACGTAAGCGCCATGGTCGGCGGTTTCACCATACGGGATCCACCACAGACGCAGCACAGACATCACGTGATCGATGCGCAACGCGCCGCAGTTCTGCATATTAGCGCGCAGCAGGTCGATAAACGGCTCATAGGCGCGGGCGGCAATGATATGCGGATCCATCGGCGGCAGGCCCCAGTTCTGGCCCAGCGGGCCCAGAATATCCGGCGGCGCGCCTACGGATGCTTTCAGGCAGTACAGTTCACGATCGCACCAGGTTTCCGACCCGCCCTCGGCGACGCCCACCGCCAGGTCGCGGTAGAGGCCGATCGGCATGCCGTCACGCTGGCTGGTTTCCCAGCAGGCGGCAAACTGACTCCAGGCCAGCCACTGCAGCCAGAGATAGAAACTGACGTCATCCTCATGCTCAACGCAGAAGGCTTTCACCTCCGGGCTGTCGATATCCTGAAAGGCCTTCGGCCAGGCCGGCCAGCCCCAGCGCAGCGGGTCCTGTTGTACCTGCCAGGCGTGCAGCGCATCGAAAGCCGCCTGCCAGTAGAGGCTTTCCCCTTCGCGCAGAACAAACTCGCGGAACGCTGTCATCTGCTCATCTTCACGACGAGAGAATTGTTTCCATGCCATACGCAGCGCGGTCATTTTCAGCGTAGTGACGGCGGTATAATCCACATCGTCCGTTTCCCGCGCCGCCTGCAGTGCCTGCTGCGTTGCCGGAGACTGCCACCACGCCTGCGCCTCTTCGCTACGCTGGAAATCTTCAACCGCGTTGACGTCGATATAAATAACGTTCAGCCAGCGACGTGAAGACGGGCTATAGGGGCTGGCGCTCTCCGGGTTCGCCGGATAGAGGGCATGAATCGGGTTAAGGCCAATAAACGACCCGCCGCGGCGGGCGATTTCCGGCAGCATGGCCCGCAGATCGCCAAAATCGCCGATCCCCCAGTTTTTCTCGGAGCGCAGGGTATACAGCTGCACGCAGGTGCCCCACAGCTTTTTCCCCTCTTTCAGCGGCTGCGGCTCATAGCAGCGCGCTGGCGCGACGATAGTCCGGCAGTGCCAGCGCTCCCCCTCCTGGGTGAGGGTCAGGGAGTGGTACCCCTCCGGCAGTTTGGCCGGCAGCGGCAGCGTCTCGCCGCCGCGGGTTTTCCCTTGATACTGCTTACCGTCCTCAGTAGTCAGGATCCACTGATACTCACCGCGTCCTGCCACCGGCAGCGACATTTTTTTGCCGTGAGTGAAAATTTTCACGTTCGGCAGCGGGTTAACCGCCACTTTCGTGGCGGCGGTAGAGCGATGCATCGCATCCAGCAGGCGCTGTTTGGTGACAGCCGCGATAGACTGCGGCTTGCCGTGCGCGTTGATATAGCTGGGGCTGATGCCCGCCGCCAGCGCGGCATTATCGAGGCGTTTACTCTCCATAGGCCTTCCTTTAGCGTTTCGCCTGCCAGATACGTTGCTGATAATCGCGGATCGAGCGGTCGGAGCTGAACATGCCGCAGCGCGCGGTGTTGAGGATAGCCGCGCGGGTCCAGGCCTCCTCGTCGCGATACAGCTCATCTACCCGTTTTTGCGCCGCTACGTAGGCTTCGAAATCGGCCAGCACCAGGTACGGATCGCCGCCCTGCAGCAGGCTGTGCAGCATCTGATCGAAGGCATGCTTGTCGCCGTTGCTGTAGGTGCCGTTCTCCAGCTCCTTAAGCACCGCATCGAGCAGCTTGTCTTTTTTACGCCATTTCAGCGGATCGTAGCCTTTCGCTTTCAGGGCTTTCACCTCTTCAACCGTGTGGCCGAAGATAAAGATGTTCTCCTCGCCCACCTGCTCAGCGATTTCCACGTTAGCGCCATCCAGCGTCCCGACGGTCAGCGCGCCGTTCAGCGCCAGCTTCATGTTGCCGGTGCCAGAGGCTTCTTTACCCGCGGTGGAGATCTGCTCGGAGATATCCGCCGCCGGGATCAGTTTTTCTGCTGCCGATACACAATAGTCCGGCAGGAAGACCACCTTCAGCTTATCGCCGACTTTCGGGTCGTTGTTGATCGCTTCCGCTACCTTATTGATGGCAAAAATAATGTTTTTCGCCAGATAGTAGCCCGGCGCCGCTTTCGCGCCGAACAGGAAGACGCGCGGTACGCGGTCGGACTGCGGGTTTTCGCGGATCTCTTTGTACAGCGCAAGGATATGCAGCAGGTTAAGGTGCTGACGCTTATACTCGTGCAGACGTTTGATCTGGATATCGAAGATCGCCTGCGGGTTGATCTCAATCCCGGTACGCTGCTTCACAAACTCAGCCAGATGAACTTTGTTGGCCTGCTTGATATCGCGATAAGTCTGACGGAACGCCGCATCGTCAGCATATTTTTCCAGGTTGATCAGCTGGTCGAGGTCATTGGCCCACTCTTTTTTCAGCGTCTCATCCAGCAGCGAGGCCAGCGCCGGGTTGCACTGCTTGATCCAGCGGCGCGGCGTGATGCCGTTGGTCACGTTATGGAATTTGTTCGGCCACAGCTGGTTATATTCCGGGAACAGATCTTTTACCACCAGATCCGAGTGCAGCGCCGCCACGCCGTTGACAGCAAAACCGCCCACCACGCACATGTTGGCCATCCGAACCTGTTTGTCATGCACCACCGCCAGCTTCGCCCAGACCTGCTTATCGCCCGGCCAGGTTTTGTCCACCAGCTGTTTAAAGCGGTCGTTGATCTCTTTAATGATCTGCATATGGCGCGGCAGCAGCGCTTTCACCAGCTTCTCATCCCAGCATTCCAACGCTTCCGGCATCAGGGTGTGGTTGGTGTAAGCAAAGGTTTTGCTGGTGATCGCCCAGGCGTCGTCCCAGCTCAGCTGGTGCTCGTCAATCAGCACGCGCAGCAGCTCCGGGATGGCGATGGTCGGGTGCGTATCGTTCAGCTGGATCACTTCGTAATCCGCCAGCTCGGCCAGCTTGCGGCCTGCCAGATGATGACGGCGCAGGATATCGGCCACTGAGCAGGCGCACTGGAAGTACTGCTGCATCAGGCGCAGTTTTTTACCGGCCTGATGGTTGTCGTTCGGGTACAGCACCTTGGTCAGTTTTTCCGCGTCGATGCCCTGCTGCTCGGCGCGCAGGAAATCGCCATCGTTGAATTTGGTCAGGTTGAACGGATGAGCGTGTTTGGCCTGCCACAGACGCAGCGGCTGGGCGACGTTGTTGCGATAGCCAAGCACCGGCAGGTCCCAGGCTTCGCCGGTAATGACGAACGCCGGCTGCCATTCGCCGTTTTTGCTGACTTTCCCGCCGATACCTACCTGGACATCCAGCGCTTCGTTATGACGGAACCACGGGTAGCTGCTGCGCCCCCAGTCGTCAGGGGCTTCCATCTGCTGGCCATCGTCAAATGACTGGCGGAACAGGCCATACTGGTAGTTGAGACCGTAACCGGTCGCCGACTGCCCCACCGTCGCCATGGAGTCGAGGAAGCAGGCTGCCAGACGTCCCAGGCCGCCGTTACCCAGCGCCGGGTCAGTCTCTTCTTCCAGCAGATCGGTGAGGTTGACATCGTAGCCTTTCAGCGCGTCGCTGACGCCCTCGTACCAGCCCAGGTTGAGCAGGTTGTTGCCGGTCAGACGACCAATCAGAAACTCCATTGAGATGTAGTTAACGTGACGCTGTCCTTGCGCCGGTTTCGCTACCGGCTGCGCCGCCAGGAGTTCCGCCAGCGCTCCGCTGACTGCGCGCCACCATTGACGCTGTGTCATCTCGGAAGCGGACTGTAAACCAAAATGCTGCCACTGACGCGTCAGTGCAGCCTGAAACTGAGCTTTGTTAAATGTAGTCTGTGACATAATGAGATCCGGGTCCTTTACTAAAACGATGGCGCTAGTGTGCCGACCTCCCGATTCATCGTCCTCATCCTGACGGGGATTAGACAGGGAGGAGTGGCGGGGATGAGCGAAAAGTGTGATCCTGAACACTATAGTGTGGGTGAGAAGGCAAAAATATGCTGTAAAAATCACCGCGATATGACAATCGAGAGGTTACCTCCGGTAGCTAAAAATTTGTTACAGGCCAATACGCGTAAAAAATCTTCCAGTTCCTCGCCACGTTATTAACAAAATAAATAGAGGCCCCTGAAGAAATAAGCACCTTTCATCGCATTGACCCGCAAAAAAGATTACTTCTAAGAAATCGCTGACAATAATTTAATAAAAACAAACAACTACTCTTAGCGTAAAATAAATCTACCCACACTCCGCCAGCTACCGCCTGAAAACCGCGGCCGACCAGTCCTGCCTGCGATTTTTTCCCATTCTCAGCCAATGTCGAAATTTGTGACATAGAGCAAATTCAAGAGCATAAACTTCGGACATAACTTGCAATAAATTTCATAATCACCGACCTTATTAGATATTAATTACGAAGCGCAAAAAAAATCGCAACCTCTCTCTTGCACAGCGAAATGTAGAACTATGTTGATTCCGTCCAAATTAAGTCGTCCGGTCCGCCTTGAACACACTGTGGTTCGTGAGCGCTTACTGGCGAAACTTTCCGGCGCGAACAATTATCGTCTCGTGCTGATCACCAGTCCTGCCGGGTACGGTAAAACAACGCTCATTTCTCAGTGGGCCGCGGGTAAAAACGATCTTGGGTGGTTTTCGCTGGACGAAGGCGACAACCAGCAGGAGCGTTTTGCCAGCTATCTGATCGCGGCGATTCAGCAGGCTACCGGCAACCACTGCGCGGCCAGTGAAGCGATGGTGCAAAAACGCCAGTACGCCAGTCTCTCCTCTCTTTTTGCGCAGCTGTTTATTGAACTTGCCGACTGGCAGCGCCCGCTGTATCTCGTCATTGATGATTACCATCTGATCAATAATCCGGTGATCCATGATGCGATGCGCTTTTTCCTGCGCCATCAGCCGGAGAATATGACCCTGGTGGTCCTGTCGCGTAACCTGCCGCAGCTGGGCATTGCCAATCTGCGCGTCCGCGATCAGCTTCTGGAGATTGGCAGTCAGCAGCTGGCCTTTACCCACCAGGAGGCGAAACAATTTTTCGACTGTCGTCTGACATCGCCTATCGAAGCCGACGACAGTAGCCGGCTGTGCGACGATGTCGCCGGGTGGGCCACCGCGCTACAACTCATCGCCCTCTCCGCCCGCCAGAATAACTCCTCCGCCCAACACTCCGCCCGCCGCCTCGCCGGGATTAACGCCAGCCATCTGTCGGATTATCTGGTGGATGAAGTGCTGGATAACGTTGACGCCCGCACGCGCAACTTTTTGCTGAAGAGTTCTCTGCTGCGCTCAATGAACGACGCGTTAATCGTGCGCGTCACCGGCGAAGAGAATGGCCAGATGCAGCTGGAGGAGATCGAACGCCAGGGGCTGTTCCTGCAGCGGATGGATGATTCCGGCGAATGGTTCCGCTATCACCCGCTGTTTGGCAGCTTCCTGCGCCAGCGCTGTCAGTGGGAGCTGCCAAACAGCGGGTGATAGC
>NZ_JAGRQY010000094.1:0-1695 GCF_018223905.1 Klebsiella sp. 28 | reverse complement strand
GCGAGCCGGTCATCCCTGGCAGGAGGACGAAAAAACCTTACTGAGTGATGCGCTCGATTCGGTACCGGACGAAGAGATTGGCAGGCATCTGTTCTGGCTTTCCGAGAAACTGGGCAGAACGCCTTTCAGTGTTGCTTTCCAGATCGCGGCAATCAGGGAGCTGCAGGACGGCTGGGAGGAGCAGTTCAGGGAGATTTCGGATAACATTCGCTTGTCCGGTCTGAGCATCAGTGATTATCTTACACAGAACGGCACGGGCCATAACGCCTGAAAGAAATTTGCGTTATTTGTAAAATTAAATACCAGGGAAGCCTCAGGATATAAAAAACTAATGACGAAACAGGAATGGATTTTACGACTACGGCGCTGTACATCGAAGGAAACCCTGGAAAGGGTTATAGAAAAAAATAAATATTCTCTGTCAGATGATGAGCTTGAGCATTTCAATGCCGCGGTTGATCACCGGCTGGCGGAGATGACGATGGGAAAGTTGTATGACCGGGTACCGCCAGGTGTCTGGAAATTTGTGAAATAGAACAGGTGATATTATGAGTTACGGCTGGCTCTTCGAAAATCCGGATGATGGCATTTCGGGTGGTAATCATATCAATCTGGAACACCTCCCTCCGGAGCTAAAACAGGTTGTTCTCCAGATACTACAGAATCAGATTAATCGTGATACAGCAGAGAAAAAACTGGCAGAATTAATCCAGCAACTCGAGTTTGATATAACTGCAGCAGAACTGTCAGCATATCTTTTTAAACCGGGCCATGCCTGATGGCTTACCCGGTAGCGATAATAGTGGAGACCGACGGAGGACTCCACTTTGGCCGCTGGATCAGCAAAAAAGCAATGCAACTAGTTGATTTTTAACATAAAACGCATTAAGCGAAGTTACAGTGTAATGGCTCAATAGTAATGTCCGCCTGTGGCTCAATTCAGATGTCCGCGCTATGGTAAGCTTCACTGGTCCGTTTAAACTACCGGGAGGCATATCATGAGCGCAGAAAGCTCAGGAGTGTTTACTTTGAAAGAGATCAACCGGATCAAGATTATACAGGACGTCATTGAACGTCGCATCACAACGCGCCGTGCGGCCGAGCACCTCGGTATCAGCGACAGGCAATGCCGCAGACTTCTTGCCCGTTACCGTGAAGGCGGACCGCTTGGTATGGCCAGCAGACGATGTGGCATGCGTGGTAACCGCCAGTTGCCACCCGGGCTCGCAGATCAGGCTCTGGAACTGATCAAGACGCGTTATGCTGATTTCGGTCCGACTCTGGCGCGTGAAAAGCTCGAAGAACTCCACGGACTGTTTCTTGGCAAAGAAACTGTCCGGCGCATCATGGTGCGGGCTGGCTTATGGGTTCCCCGTAAACAACGTGCCGCAAGGATCCCTCAACCACGGTACCGGCGTCCGTGTACTGGTGAGCTGATACAAATAGATGGCTGTGATCACGACTGGTTTGAAGGCCGTGGCCCGGCCTGCACCGCGCTGGTCTATGTTGATGATGCAACCAGCAAACTGATGGAACTGTTGTTTGTTAAATCGGAGTCCACGTTTTCTTACTTCGAAGCCACGCGGCGCTATATCGATAAGCATGGTAAACCGCTGGCACTGTACAGCGATAAAGCCGGTGTTTTTCGTGTTAACAATAAACACGCCACAGGGGCTTTGTTGAATAAATCAGATT
>NZ_JAGRQY010000093.1:0-27729 GCF_018223905.1 Klebsiella sp. 28 | reverse complement strand
GCGAGCCGGTCATCCCTGGCAGGAAGACGAAAAAACCTTACTGAGTGATGCGCTCGATTCGGTACCGGACGAAGAGATTGGCAAGCATCTGTTCTGGCTTTCCGAGAAACTGGGCAGAACGCCTTTCAGTGTTGCTTTCCAGATCGCGGCAATCAGGGAGCTGCAGGACGGGTGGGAGGAGCAGTTCAGGGAGATTTCGGATAACATACGCTTGTCCGGTCTGAGCATCAGTGATTATCTTACGCAGAACGGCACGGGCCATAACGCCTGAAAGAAATTTGCGTTATTTGTAAAATTAAATACCATGGAAGCCTCAGGATATAAAAAAATAATGACCAAACAGGAATGGATTTTACGACTACGGCGCTGTACATCGAAGGAAACCCTGGAAAGGGTAATAGAAAAAAATAAATATTCTCTGTCAGATGATGAGCTTGAGCATTTCAATGCTGCGGTTGATCACCGGCTGGCGGAAATGGCAATGGGGAAGTTTTATGACAAAATACCTGCAGGCGTCTGGAAATATGTTAAATAATACAGCCGGCATCAGTCTGTTTGAAGTGGTTTACTGAATTTGGCCACCTGAACAGAGGTGATATGCTCACCTCAGAACAACACAGGTGCCATAATGAAAAAAAGAAATTTCAGCGCAGAGTTTAAACGCGAATCCGCTCAACTGGTCGTTGACCAGAACTACACCGTGACAGATGCAGCCAGCGCTATGGATGTCGGCCTTTCCACAATGACGCGATGGGTGAAACAATTACGTGATGAACGGCAGGGCAAAACACCAAAAGCCTCCCCCATTACCCCGGAACAAATTGAAATCCGTGAGCTCAGGAAAAAGCTACAACGTATTGAAATGGAAAATGAAATATTAAAAAAGGCTACCGCGCTCTTGATGTCAGACTCCCTGAACAGTTCTTGATAATCGGGAAACTCAGGGCGCGTTATCCTGTGGCCACTCTCTGCCATGTGTTCGGGGTTCATCGCAGCAGCTACAAATACTGGAAAAACCGTCCTGAAAAGCCAGACGGCAGACGGGCTGTATTACGCAGTCAGGTACTTGAACTGCATGGCATCAGCCACGGCTCTGCCGGAGCAAGAAGCATCGCCACAATGGCAACCCAGAGAGGTTACCAGATGGGGCGCTGGCTTGCTGGCAGACTCATGAAAGAGCTGGGGCTGGTCAGTTGCCAGCAGCCGACTCACCGGTATAAGCGTGGCGGTCATGAGCACGTTGCTATCCCGAATCATCTTGAGCGACAGTTCGCCGTAACGGAACCAAATCAGGTGTGGTGCGGTGATGTGACCTATATCTGGACGGGTAAGCGCTGGGCGTACCTCGCCGTTGTTCTCGACCTGTTCGCAAGAAAACCAGTGGGCTGGGCCATGTCGTTCTCGCCGGACAGCAGGCTCACCATGAAAGCACTGGAAATGGCATGGGAAACCCGTGGTAAGCCCGTCGGGGTGATGTTCCACAGCGATCAAGGCAGCCATTATACGAGCAGGCAGTTCCGGCAGTTACTGTGGCGATACCGGATCAGGCAGAGTATGAGTCGGCGTGGAAACTGCTGGGATAACAGCCCAATGGAGCGCTTCTTCAGGAGTCTGAAGAACGAATGGGTGCCGGCGACGGGCTATGTAAGCTTCAGCGATGCAGCTCACGCAATAACGGACTATATAGTTGGATATTACAGCGCACTAAGACCGCACGAATATAATGGTGGGTTACCGCCAAACGAATCAGAAAACCGATACTGGAAAAACTCTAACGCGGTGGCCAGTTTTTGTTGACCACTTCAGTGGGTGGTGGTGTTAAGAGCATGCGGTCTGCGTAAGAGAAAGGGGTGAGCATTTTACGCTGCTGTTGCTGCCGGATGCGGCTCGCGCCTTATCCGGCCTATAAATGAGCGTGAAACGCAGGCCTACAAATGAGTGTGAAATGTAGGCCTGATAAGCGAAGCGCCATCAGGAATAAGTGCCAGGTATTACACGCGGAAGTAGCGTGGTGGAATCAACGCGGAAAAGGCGTCGAACTTCTTCACCATCTTTTTCCAGAACAACATAACAACAATCCTCGATTTGAAACATCGGCGCTATTTTAGTCAGCGCCGACAAATCGTAAAGCCTGTCGCCTTGTTCCGTTTCTGGGGTGGTGTAAACCTTTTTGGTCACTGTGTCGTCAAATACGATTGCCGCGAATTTGACGGGGTTGACAATGGCTTACGCCATAAACCAGTAATAAAAGAGACCGACTTTCAGGCCAAGGATCACAATGTAGGCACAGCAGTATTTCATGGTGCCAGACATGATCTGATTGGCCTGACCGTCCATTTTGGTGGCAGAAACCGCGATGGCGATGCTTTGCGGCGAAATCATTTTGCCCCCCGTAGCGCCAGAGGTATTGGCCGCCGCCAGCCAGTTGGGATCGATATGTAACTTGCTGGCAGCTATGGTTTGCAGCTTGCCAAACAGAATGTTCGAGTTGGTATCGCTGCCGGTAACGAACGTGCCCAGCGCGCCAATCACCGGGGCGAGGAAGACGTACGAGCTGCCGGTCAGATCGACAATCGACTGCGCCAGTGTGGAGATAATCCCGCTGAGATCCATCACCGTGGCCAGCGCGACGATCGCCATAATTGCCACGATAGAGTTTTTAAGCTGGAAAATCGTTTTGATAAATACTTCCAGCATCCCGCGTGCGGACGCTCCCTGAATAAAACCGCCGATAATGGTCGCAAAGATAATCAGCATCCCTGGTGTGGTCACCCATTCAACTTTCAGTGCCATCGTTTTGCCGTCAGCCAACGTGAAATGCAGCACCGAAGCCAGTTGGGACGCCGCGCCTTTTATTGTCGGGAACAGCGGCGAACACAGCAGGATAAACACAAAAATAAACAGATAGATAGAGCCCACGCGGAACAACACTTTTGCCGAGCGCGGCGTGGTTTCGCGGGTATGGCTGACCTCAATGCGCCACTCTGGATCGGTTTTCCCTTTGCGCAGGCGACTGACCATCGCCACGGCAAACAGGCTGACCAGGCTACCGGCAAAAGCGGGTAATTCCGCGCCAAGATGGATGGCGACAAAATATTGCGGAATCAGCGTGGAAATGCCGCAAATCAACGTGATCAGAAATACGCCGCGAATGGCTTTCAGGCCACCGCCAATAATGCAGACAATCACAAACGGCAGCAGGATATTAAACAACGCGAGCTGCAAAATAATGGTTCCGCCTAAGGTATAAACCGGCAGATTAACCTGTTCAGCCAGAATAGAAACCGGGATCCCGACCGCGCCGAATGCGGTAGGAACTGTATTTGCCACGAGAGAGGAAATCGCCGCCTTCAACGGGTTGAATCCCAGCGCAATGAGAATGCCGATCGGAATAGCGACCGCCGTGCCATAGCCCGCTGCGGCTTCAAGAAATCCACCAAAACACCATGAAATCAGCAGCACCTGAATACGCTTATCTTCGCTAATGCTGGCGAGAATATCGCGCAAAATATCCAGCGCTTTGGTCGCCTGCATGACGTTATAACTGAAAATAGCGCCGAGGATCACAATCACGATCGGCCATAGTCCCTTCAGTGCGCCATACCCTATCGCGGCTTTCAGATTTTGTACGGGCATTTCCCAGAATATTGCCGATAGTGCAGCGGTGAATACCAAAGAGATCAGTACGGAATAATGGATGGGCATTTTTAATTTCAGTATTAAAAATACCATCAGCAGCAAAGGAGAGAGTGCCAGAGCAAACATTAAATATTCTTGCATTACAATTCCCGATTTACTTTTTTAGACTGAACTATATTTAGGGGGAAGGAAGCTACCTGAATAATAAAATAAAAAATGCTAACTGAATCGCTTCAGTGAAATAAAGTTATAAAGGTTAATAATTGTATAAATAATGTTATTTTTTTATTAAATATGAATAACTACTAAATATTACAACACACATTAGAGTTAATCATTAATAGGTATGGGATGATCTTTGCAATAAATGAAATAAGTGTTTTGGCATCCCCTCAAAGGGCGAGGTATGAATTATATGGCGGTGGTAATTTCATTAAAAAATGTGAGCGGTACCGAAAGAAATAAAATGGGGTATTGCATGTGGATATTGATTGAGGGAATATTCTGCTTTGTCATACAAATGAACTTATAGCCATTTTCACTGGCCCTGATATAAGGAGCGGAGAGCCGCCCTCCATGAAACATACTGATAATAAGACCTTTTTGACGACTCTTACCCAATTGGTTGGCCCTGCTCATATCCTCACCGAACCGTCAAAAACTGCGCGTTACCGTAAGGGATTCCGCTCGGGTCAGGGTGATGCTCTGGCGGTGGTTATCCCCGGCTCTTTGCTTGAACTCTGGAAAGTCCTCAGCGCCTGCGTTGAGGCTGATAAAATAATCCTGATGCAGGCGTCGAACACAGGCCTGACCGAGGGTTCGACGCCAAATGGTAATGACTACGACCGCGAGATCGTCATTATCAGCACGCTGCGGCTGGACAGTCTGCATGTGCTGGATGAGGGCAAGCAGGTGCTGGCTTATCCGGGCACCACGCTGTACTCGCTGGAAAGGGCGCTGAAGCCGTTTGGCCGTGAGCCGCATTCGGTGATCGGCTCTTCGTGCATCGGCGCGTCGGTTATCGGCGGTATCTGTAATAACTCGGGCGGTTCTCTGGTCCAGCGAGGCCCGGCTTACACCGAGATGTCGCTGTTTGCCCGCATTGATGAACAGGGACGCTTGCAGCTGGTCAATCACCTTGGCATTGAGCTAGGTCAGACGCCAGAGCAAATCCTTGCCCGGCTGGATAACAATGTGATTGAAGCCGCGCTCGTCAACCATGACGGGCGTCACGCGCACGATCACGACTATGTTAGCCGCGTGCGGGACATCAATGCCGACACGCCAGCACGTTACAACGCTGACCCGGATCGCCTGTTTGAATCCTCTGGCTGCGCGGGCAAGTTAGCGGTGTTTGCCGTACGTCTGGATACCTTTGAAGCCGAGAAGAACCAGCAGGTCTTTTATATCGGTACCAATCAGACTGATGTCCTGACTGAGATTCGCCGCCACATCCTGGCGAATTTTACAAACCTGCCGGTTGCTGGGGAGTATATGCACCGCGATATCTATGATATTGCAGAGAAATACAGCAAAGATACCTTCCTGATGATCGACAAACTTGGCACGGACAAAATGCCGTTCTTCTTCAACCTGAAGGGGCGTACCGAGGCCATACTTGAGAAGGTGAAGATCTTTCGCCCGCACTTTACTGACCGCGCGATGCAGGCTTTTAGCCATCTGTTCCCGAGCCATCTCCCGGCGCGGATGAAGACCTGGCGCGATAACTATGAACACCATCTGATGTTGAAAATGTCCGGCGAGGGTGTGGCCGAAGCCCAGGCATGGTTAACGGACTATTTTAAATCGGCCGAGGGCGCGTTCTTTACCTGTACCGCGGAAGAGGGCAGTAAGGCGTTTCTGCATCGTTTTGCCGCCGCGGGTGCTGCCATTCGTTATCAGGCCGTTCATTCTGACGAGGTTGAGGATATTCTCGCGCTGGATATTGCATTACGCCGCAATGATACCGAATGGTATGAGAATTTACCGGCGGAAATTGACAGTCAGTTGGTGCATAAACTCTATTACGGCCATTTTATGTGCCATGTATTCCATCAGGATTATATCGTTAAAAAAGGCGTAGATGCCCACGCGTTAAAAGAACAGATGCTGGAATTACTGCGCCAACGCGGAGCGCAATATCCGGCGGAACACAATGTCGGCCATCTGTATAAAGCGCCGGAAAATTTGGCACGTTTTTATCAGGAAAATGATCCGACCAACACTATGAACCCAGGTATTGGTAAAACCAGCAAACATAAAAACTGGGCATGAAATACGACTGAACTTTTGCTTGATATCGCGATATCAAGCGCAATAAACAGAAATGAAGCAATGGAGTAGTTATTGTGAATGTAAATTTCTTTGTTACCTGTATTGGTGACGCACTGAAATCACGGATGGCACGAGACTCCGTATTGCTGCTGGAAAAACTGGGTTGTCGCGTTAATTTCCCCGAGAAGCAAGGGTGTTGCGGTCAGCCAGCCATCAACAGCGGTTACATCAAAGAGGCGATCCCCGGGATGAAAAACCTGATCGCCGCGCTGGAAGACAACGACGATCCGATTATCTCCCCGGCGGGCTCCTGTACCTACGCGGTTAAAAGCTACCCGACGTATCTGGCCGATGAACCGGAATGGGCGCTACGTGCTGAGAAAGTTTCCGCGCGTATGCAGGATCTCACCTCCTTTATCGTCAACAAACTGGGCGTGGTGGACGTTGGCGCCAGCCTGCAGGGGCGCGCTGTGTATCATCCTTCCTGTAGCCTGACCCGCAAACTGGGGGTGAAGGAAGAGCCGCTCACGCTGCTGAAAAACGTGCGCGGACTGGAGCTGCTGACGTTTGCCGATCAGGACACCTGCTGCGGCTTTGGCGGAACGTTCTCGGTCAAGATGGCCGAAATATCCGGTGAGATGGTGAAAGAGAAAGTCTTACATCTGATGGATGCAAAGCCGGAATATTTGATTGGCGCAGACGTCAGCTGCCTGCTGAACATTGGCGGCCGACTGCAACGGGAAGGCCAGCCGGTCAAAGTGATGCATATTGCTGAAGTGCTGATGAGCCGCTGAGGGGAAAGAGATGTCGATAAAAACCAGCGATGTAGAATTTAAACTGCGCATTCGTCAGCAGATAGAAGATCCGATCATGCGCAAAGCCGTGGCTAATGCGCAGGAGCGTATCGGCGCAAATCGGCAAAAAATGGTCGATGAGTTAGGCCACTGGGAAGACTGGCGCGATCGTGCCAGCCAGATCCGCGATCACGTTCTGAGCAACCTCGACGCTTACCTGTATCAACTCTCCGAGAAAGTGACGGAAAACGGCGGGCACGTCTATTTCGCCAAAACCAAAGAAGATGCCACTCGCTACATTTTGCAGGTTGCGCAAAGTAAAAATGCGCAGAAGGTGGTGAAGTCCAAGTCGATGGTGACCGAAGAGATCGGCGTCAACCATGTGCTGCAGGATGCCGGAATCCAGGTGATCGAAACCGATCTCGGGGAATATATCCTGCAACTGGATCAGGATCCGCCTTCGCACGTCGTGGTCCCGGCTATTCATAAAGATCGCTATCAGATCCGCCGCGTGCTGAACGAACGTCTGGGGTATGACGGCCCGGAAACCCCGGAAGCCATGACCTTGTTCATTCGTCAGAAGATCCGTGAGGATTTCCTCAGTGCCGAAATCGGTATTACCGGCTGTAACTTTGCCGTGGCGGAAACCGGCTCGGTGTGTCTGGTAACCAACGAAGGCAACGCGCGCATGTGCACCACGCTGCCGAAAACGCACATTGCGGTGATGGGCATGGAGCGTATCGCGCCGACCTTTGCCGAGGTGGATGTGCTGATCACCATGCTGGCGCGCAGCGCCGTGGGTGCACGTCTGACGGGCTACAACACCTGGCTGACCGGCCCGCGCGAGGCGGATAACGTTGACGGACCGGAAGAGTTCCATCTGGTGATTGTCGATAACGGTCGCTCGCAGGTGCTGGGCTCAGAGTTTCGCGATGTGCTGCGCTGCATCCGCTGCGGAGCCTGTATGAACACCTGTCCGGCGTACCGCCACATCGGCGGACACGGCTATGGCTCTATCTATCCTGGACCTATCGGCGCGGTGATTTCTCCGCTGCTCGGCGGCTATAAAGATTTTAAGGATCTGCCGTACGCCTGTTCTTTATGCACGGCCTGTGACAGCGTCTGCCCGGTGCGCATTCCGTTGTCAAAACTGATCCTGCGTCATCGCCGGGTGATGGCCGAGGAGGGCATTACGCCGAAAGCCGAGCGACGGGCGATCAGGATGTTCGCTTATGCCAATAGCCATCCGGGGCTGTGGAAAGTCGGGATGATGGCGGGCGCGCATGCGGCGAGCTGGTTTATCAATGGCGGCAAAACCCCGCTCAAGGTTGGCGCGATTGGTGACTGGATGGAGGCGCGCGATCTGCCTGATGCTGACGGCGAGAGCTTCCGCAGCTGGTTTAAGAAACATCAGGCGCAGGAGAAAAAGAATGGATAACCGTACCGCGTTTTTAAACACCATCGCCCAGGCGCTGGGTCGCCCGCTGCGTTTCGAACCGCAAGCAGATGCCGCGCCGGTTAACAACTATGCCAACGAGCGCCTGACCGAACTTAGCCCGCAGCAGCGCTGCGATGCGTTTATCCAGTTTGCCAGCGAAGTGATGCTGGCCCGCTGCGAACTGACCAGCGAGGACCAGGCCGCAGACGCGGCGCTGCGCCTGTGCGAAGAATTGGGTCAGCAGCCGGTGGTGCTGAGCGGCGACAGCCGGCTGGTGGAGCTGGGTATCACCGAACGCTTGCAGCAGGAATGCAACGCCGTGGTTTGGGACCCAGCGCGAGGTAGCGAAAATATTACCCAGGCAGAACAGGCGAAAGTCGGCGTGGTGTATGCCGAATATGGCCTGACCGAGTCCGGCGGCGTGGTGCTGTTTTCCGCACCGGAGCGCGGGCGTTCCCTGAGCCTGTTGCCAGAGTCCTCGATTTTCGTGCTGCGTAAAAGCACCATCCTGCCGCGCGTGGCGCAACTGGCAGAAAAGCTACATCAGAAAGCACAGGCCGGTGAGCGTATGCCATCATGCATTAATATCATCAGTGGACCCAGCTCGACGGCGGATATTGAGCTTATCAAGGTGGTTGGGGTGCATGGCCCGGTGAAAGCGGTGTATCTGATTATTGAGGATTGTTGAGGCAGGATGGAAAACCGCTCTGGCGCTATAGGCCAGAGCGGTATCGACGTTATGCAATCATGCTGATGATCAACACGATTATCAGGCCAACCACGGAGTTTACCAGCTCCAGCAGACCCCAGGTTTTCAGCGTATCCTTCACCGACAGGTCAAAGTAGCCTTTGAACAGCCAGAACGAAGCATCGTTGATATGGGTCAGGGTGTTGGAGCCGGCCGCTGTTGCCAGCACCAGCAACGCCGGGTCGACGCCCACCAGTTGACCGGTTGCCGGGTCGAGGATCGCTGCGCTAATAATCCCCGCCGCCGTCATGGCTGAGACCACGCCCTGACCCGTTGCCAGACGAATCAGCACGGTTATCAACCACGCCATGATGTAGGGAGAAATATTACCGTGCGACATCAGCATGCCGATGGTATCGCCGATGCCGGTAACCGGTGCGACTGTTACCGGCCTTGTGTCGTCTAACCATTCATCAAAACGGCCCATTCTGTGCCTCACTGACGGGGTTAATTTGCGTATGTGAGCACTGTATGGAGATTGTGAATTGCAGAGGCACTAATTATTTTCAGTTTCCAACTTGTCAACTCTGCGGGAGTGCGATATTATGTTTCCAAGATGGAAACACAAGGAGAGCGAAGGATGCACATTGTATCGAGAGCACCTTTCGATACAGCCACCAGGCAATTCCCCAATCAGGCAGCGGCACTAGACGACGTATACCGGACTTTGAAGAGAGAGAACTACACTTCACCGGACGAAATGAAAAAACGATTTGCCTCGCTGGACAGAATGAAATATCGGGAGAAGTGGTGGGTGATCGATGTTGGCGGTGGGAATTTAAGGGTGATGTTTTTTGCTGATTTTGAACGTGGGAAAATCTTTATAAAGCACATAACCACACACGCCGAATACGACAAGCTGACAGATTTTTACCGGAGAACTAAAGAATGATGTACACCGATGCTATCCAGGCGGCAAACAGCCTGGTTAGCATTGTCCCCCTCCTGGGGGGCAATGCCTCTCGCAAGGACTATGAAGACGCGCTGACGCTGGTTGAATACCTGGTTGAACACGAGCCAGATCATCCGCTGGTGGACATGCTGGTTGCGAAAATTGCCCAGTATGAAGATGAGGCGGAAGAGTTCGCAGAGTTCAACGACCGTATTGCAGCGTTACCAAGTGGCGTGGCCCTGCTGCGTGTCCTGATGGACCAGCACAAACTGACTCAGAGTGATTTTGAGGAAGAGATTGGTAAGAAATCGCTGGTGAGCCGCATCCTTAACGGGACTCGCTCACTAACACTAGATCACATGAAAGCACTTGCGCGGCGCTTCAACATTCCGCCCAGCTCATTCATGGACGCGTAAAACAGCCCCCTGACCGAAAGGTTGGGGGCTTTTGTATTAACCCCTGCCTTTGTTTTTCACGTAGTCCAGGAAGCGTTTCTCGGCATCCTGACGTGATACACCAGTCATTACCATCGCATCAATAAACGCCTGGCGTTCCACCTTGAAACGGTCGGCGAGCTGCTGCAGCAGCACCTTGTTTTTATCCTGCTCGGCTTTAAGCTTTTGCTGACTTTCTTCTGCCTTTGCCCGTTGTTTTTGCGTCATTTTCCGGGCTTTTAACAGTTTGTCGCTGAGGGTGCGTAGCTTTGTACTGTCTCGCGCAATCTGATTACCCAGCGCTTTCTGGCGGCGCTGGTATTTATCCCACTCCTGACGCATCGCCCCCTGGTTAGTCTGTGAGTTACGGTTCTTGTTGAATCTTTTCCGGTCTTCCTCAGTGAAATGCTTAGTAGTACGTCGTTTGTCGTCACCGAACCCTACACGTTTAGCGGCCTGCAGCATGGCCTGACCGATCCGCAATTGCCAGCTTGCCGACTGGAGTCGGGTCATTGCGTGGATCACGTGCTTACAGGCGATCCCTTTGAGATTAGGGTTACGGATTTTGGGGAAGGCATATTCTTTTGGCGGTGCCAGGGCAAAGTTACCGGCGGTCGCGATGTAGCGATACCAGTATTGATGACGACCACAATCACAATCGAAGGATACGCGACCGGCACACAGCTTTTTCGTCACTTTTACCGCGCTAGTCTCATCCCCCAGCTCATCAATCAGTGAATCCCATTCCTCAAAGCGCACTTTTACGCGGTGATGCTGGTCTTCTGAGCGATCTGAAGCCTCCACGCTGACTGTGACGACGTTATGTTTCAATGATGAAGGCACGGCGCGCTTAATGCCGGAACCGTCGTCTACGGCGTTGTTAGCACGTTTAACGTCGATCGCCTCACTTCCGGCTATGAGCTGGGCATAGGTGATCCCGGCTATGCCTGAATTGAACGTCTGTCGAATATCCTTGCGGCGACCTTCAAATGCCTTTAGATCTTCGACGGTGAAGAACGTACCGCCTTTTTTCTTCTTGCCCAGCGAGATGATATCTTCGGCTGTTTTGTTCTTCAGTGAAAACGGCGTCAGAGTGCGGCGAGCGGCGCGGCGCTTGCTTCGCTTATCCTTCTCAATCTGGTTGAATAGGCGTTCGAACTCGCGCGCGCTTAGGCCTTCTGTCTGGTATCGCCCGTTACTGGCGCGGGGAAAATCAGCCACTGATTAACTCCACTGTTCCCGACGCATAGTCTCGCATCCGGTCACGTATCCAGGCCACCGGCGGCACGGTTAACGTTATGCCAACCGGCATGGCTTCAGTTTCAGATTCATGCCCCACCAGCAGGCGGAATACCCAACGTAATTCTTCATTGCCGTAACAGCGAAACGCCGACAAATCAGAACGGTAAACCTCATCTGGCTTGATGGTGTAAGAGATGTTGTCGGCGCTGTAGCTGGTGGCCCGTGCAATGACTTCCTGATGAAACAATGCCAGCAGGATAGGATCGTCAATTGTGCGGTCATCCAGGCGGTTGTAACTCATAGAATGACCTCGTTATCACTGATCCGCTGCCCGGTTAGCGATGGCGGAACTGCGCTTGCGCTGGTCACTTCCTGATGCTTAATGAGGTTCCCGAAAACGCGTAATAGCGGGTGCTGCTCGCGTTCTTCGCTGCCGCCGGTCATGGCTTTGATGTACGCAGCTGAGGTGACAGGATGGTATACCGTGGCAAAACAGCACATGATCGTGAGCAGATGCTCAGGTCGAATATCCTGCCAGTTGATGTGATACACCTCGTCACCGGCGGCGTTGTAATCAATGTCCACGATAGAAGACGGGATCTCATATGCGCCGGGGTTTTTCTCAGGAAGAGAAATGGCTTTCTGGAGGCGCAATTCGTTGTAGCGCTCGATGCCGACGAGAACGGCTGCGCGCGAGTCTGTATGTCGCGTCTTCAGTGAAACATGGTGAGCGCCGCTTTCACTAGCAATGGTCCCACTGGTTTCATCCACCAGTACCTTAAAGTCAGCTTTAAGCAGCTTCTCGATGGCGGGGATCACCTTTACTCGTTGTTGTTTTAATGAGTTGGGGAGTGATTTCGGGATGCTCATTATCAGGTTGTTGTCATCGTCATAGATGGCAGTGACATAGAGCGGGTTTGATGTTGAGAGACTGAAAACAGCTATTTTTTGACTCAATTTTCTATCCTCCAGAAAGCAAAAAGGCCGCGATTGCGGCCCCTTACTGGCTATTGATGTTCCCAACCGCGCTAAAGCAGGAAGTTAAATTGTCAAAAGTACCCTCAAGGGAACACAAAAGCTGCGAGGATTTTATGCGGTTTGTACTTTGTGTTTTTTAGCGTCAAGGAATTATTTACCGCCCTGCAGCCGGTTATGGTTCGTCTTCGTTGTCGGGGTTTGCATTGTTATGCCAGTCCCGCTGTTCCTCCGTATTGAGGCCGCACGGCGGCTCTGTCTTACTCCACTTACCAGCCCACCAATATTGTCCGTTTCGGCGCTCACAGGTTCCGCAAATCTTGCAAATATGGAGTTTGGTCAATCCATCCAGTAAGTATACGTGACCGTGGGGATTTAAGGCCCGTTCCGTTGTTGTGCGAGCCATTAGCGCCCCTCTCTGGTTATTCCAGCCTGTTTGTAGGCCATGAGTAGCAAATCCTCTTCCGAGGCGTTCAGGCGCGTAAATTCGGCCTTTCCGCCAACGTTTCCGCTGGCATGAACCGGCACCAGCCACGGGTATTGCTCGCGATCTGCTTTTGGGGCCGCGTCCTGGTGATGCCACCGGCACAACGGTAAAACATCCATATGCGCGCCAGCTGCAGTGCGCCCATTTACATGATGCAGACTGACAATTAGCTGGTGGTGCTTATGCAGCCAGCAAGCGGTGCAGGGGAGTTTGGCTAACGCATCCATTACGCGCCGTTCGTCTGCAGTTGGGGTTCGGCCTTTCAGTCCTCGCATTGAGGTTTTGCGGGGTTTGGTAACGGTAAGTGTTGTACGTGGTTTCTGTGCCGATTCCTGTCGCTTAATGCGCTGTTTTTCACGCTGCGCTTCCTGATACTCCGGCGAATGGATACGGGCTAATCGTTTTTCGGCGGATCGTTGTGCTGCCGCCTGGCGTTTTTCCTGTTGATGTTGCCGATAAGCTGGGTCAGCCAGCTTGGTCTTCTGACGTTCGCGCTGCCGTTGCGCTGCGATTCGCTGTTTTTCGTAGAGTGCATCCCGATCCTCTGTACTAGGGGTCTGAGGGCCAATGGAACGAAAACGTACGCTAAGGAAATAACCAATTGTTATAATTGATATTATTCATTCTTCTCTATGAACTGAAAGCCCGCACTAAGCAATGTTTTAGCCTCAAATGACTTTTTTACCTACCCAACTAACGTAACGATCGCACATCAGGTCGTTTTTCAACCGCATAGTGACACCTGCACTCACATGCGAGAAAACACATATGATTTTGACTTCTTGTTTTGGTGGAGAGACAATACCCATTCATAGCAGGAGTACATAATGCCAGAAATTGCATCCCTACAACTTTTCAAAATACTATCTGATGAAACCCGCCTGGGTATCGTGCTACTGCTCAGGGAGATGGGGGAGCTGTGCGTATGCGATCTCTGCACAGCGCTGGAACAATCACAACCCAAGACCTCCCGCCATCTGGCGATGCTTCGGGAAAGTGGCCTGTTGCTGGATCGCAAGCAGGGGAAATGGGTTCATTATCGCTTATCCCCGCATATTCCTTCCTGGGCTGCCCTGGTGATTGAGCAGGCCTGGTTAAGTCAACAGGACGACGTACAGGCCATCGCCCGTAAGCTGGCATCGGCCAACTGCTCTGGCAGCGGTAAGGCTGTTTGTATCTAAAAATTTTGCCTGTACATATATGTTTTTACGAATGTGAGGTGTTAAAGATGAAAATGTTAACGGTGTTTGATCCGGCGATGTGCTGCAGTACCGGCGTTTGTGGTTCAGATGTCGATCAGGTTTTGGTCAATTTTTCTGCTGATGTGCAATGGCTGAAAGGGCGTGGGGTTCAGATCGAACGTTATAACCTGGCGCAGCAGCCTATGAGCTTCGTTGAGAACGAAAAAGCGAAAGCATTCCTTGAGGCTTCTGGAGCTGAAGAGCTTCCGCTGCTGTTGCTTGATGGTGAAACGGTGATGGCCGGGCGATACCCAAAACGCGCTGAACTGGCTCGCTGGTTTGGTATACCGCTGGAAAAGGTGGGTTTAGCTTCCACCAGTTGCTGTGGTGGTAAAACTTCCTGTTGTTGAGTATGTCAGGAGGACATATGAAATTCTTAGAGAATATCCCGTCTTACCTGTTTTTCACCGGTAAGGGAGGTGTAGGCAAAACTTCGATTTCCTGCGCAACGGCTATACGTCTGGCTGAACTGGGAAAGCGTGTTCTGCTTGTCAGTACCGACCCGGCTTCCAATGTCGGTCAGGTATTCGATCAGACTATCGGTAACACTATCCAGCCCGTGACTGCTGTGTCTGGTCTTTCGGCTCTGGAGATTGACCCGCAGGACGCCGCCCAGCAATACCGCGCCAGAATCGTTGACCCTATTAAAGGTCTTTTGCCTGATGACGTTGTTAACAGCATCAGTGAACAGCTTTCAGGAGCTTGTACGACAGAGATCGCTGCATTCGACGAGTTTACTGGCTTACTGACTGACGCTTCTCTGCTGACCCGCTTTGATCACATCATTTTTGATACTGCCCCAACTGGCCACACTATTCGCCTTCTTCAGCTTCCCGGAGCCTGGAGCAGCTTCATCGAAAGTAACCCGGATGGTGCTTCCTGTCTTGGTCCAATGGCTGGGCTGGAAAAACAACGCGAGCAATATGCTCATGCGGTTGAGGCATTATCCGATCCTGAACGAACTCGCCTTGTGCTGGTCGCGCGATTGCAAAAATCAACACTGCAGGAAGTCGCTCGTACTCATGACGAATTATCAGCTATTGGCCTTAAAAATCAGTATTTAGTCATTAACGGTGTCCTGCCTGCGAGCGAAGCAGAACGTGATGCACTGGCCGCTGCAATATGGCAACGGGAGCAAGAGGCGCTGGCAAATCTTCCTGCCGGGTTATCTGATTTGCCGACAGACAACTTATACCTGCAGCCGCTGAACATGGTTGGTGTATCCGCATTGAAAGGCCTGCTCAACGAACACGCTGAGATAACATCGCTTCCTGAACAAAGCCCACAGAACAAGCCAGAGAATATGTCGTTGTCTGTCCTGGTTGATGATATCGCCCGCAGTGAACACGGTTTGATTATGCTGATGGGCAAAGGTGGTGTGGGCAAAACCACAATGGCTGCGGCTATCGCCGTCAGTCTGGCGGATAAGGGTTTTGATGTGCATCTCACCACCTCAGATCCTGCTGCACATCTCAGTACAACGCTCAATGGCAGCCTCAAAAATCTGCAGGTCAGCCGAATCAACCCTCACGATGAAACTGAACGCTATCGTCAGCATGTTCTTGAGACGAAAGGCAGGGATCTGGATGAGGCTGGGAAACGGCTGCTCGAAGAGGATTTACGTTCTCCTTGCACAGAAGAGATTGCGGTGTTCCAGGCGTTTTCACGCGTAATTCGTGAAGCTGGCAAACGGTTTGTGGTCATGGATACGGCACCTACCGGGCATACGCTATTACTGCTTGATGCTACCGGGGCTTATCACCGTGAGATTGCCAGGAAGATGGGGGATAAAGGTCATTTTACCACTCCGATGATGCAGCTTCAGGACCAGGAACGTACCAAAGTTTTGCTGGTCACTCTGCCTGAAACCACACCTGTACTGGAAGCGGCAAACCTGCAGTCCGATCTTGAACGTGCGGGGATTCATCCCTGGGGCTGGATTATCAATAACAGCCTTTCGATTGCACAGACGCAATCGCCGCTGCTTTGCCAGCGCGCCCTACAAGAGCGTCCTCAAATCGAGGTTGTGAAAAACCAGCATGCAAGCCGCATAGCGTTAGTACCGGTAATGGCTGCAGAGCCCACTGGCATCGAGAAACTCAGAGAGCTGGTTGTTTAATTTTTTTTGTATATACAGGGCGGCAAAGCCGTCCTGTCTGGAGGATTTATGTTACTGGCAGGCGCTATTTTTGTCCTGACCATCGTTTTGGTTATCTGGCAACCGAAGGGATTAGGGATCGGCTGGAGTGCGACGCTGGGCGCGGTACTGGCGCTGATCTCTGGCGTAGTCCATTTTGGTGATATCCCTGTAGTGTGGAATATTGTCTGGAATGCGACGGCGACCTTTATTGCCGTGATTATTATCAGCCTTCTGCTCGATGAATCGGGCTTTTTCGAATGGGCGGCGCTGCACGTTTCACGTTGGGGTAACGGTCGCGGGCGTTTGCTGTTTACCTATATCGTTTTGCTCGGCGCAGCGGTGGCGGCACTGTTTGCCAACGATGGTGCGGCATTGATTCTGACGCCAATTGTTATCGCCATGCTGCTTGCATTAGGTTTCAGCAAAGGCACTACGCTGGCATTTGTCATGGCCGCCGGGTTTATTGCCGATACGGCCAGTCTGCCGCTTATCGTGTCCAACCTGGTTAACATCGTTTCTGCAGACTTCTTTGGGCTGGGTTTCACTGAGTATGCGTCGGTAATGGTGCCGGTGGATATCGCAGCCATTATCGCCACGCTGGTGATGCTGCATCTGTTCTTCCGCAAAGATATTCCGCCAACTTACGACCTGGCTCTCCTGAAAGCACCGGCAAAAGCGATTAAAGATCTGGCAACCTTCAGAACCGGCTGGATAGTGTTGATCCTTCTTCTGGTTGGCTTTTTCGTCCTTGAGCCGTTGGGTATCCCGGTCAGTGCGATTGCTGCTGTAGGGGCTGTCATTCTGTTTGCGGTGGCGAAGCGAGGCCATGCCATTAACACTGGCAAAGTGCTTCGCGGTGCGCCATGGCAGATCGTCATATTCTCTCTGGGAATGTATCTGGTGGTCTATGGTCTGCGTAATGCCGGACTAACAGAATACCTCTCCGGTGTGTTGAACGTGCTGGCAGATAAAGGACTTTGGGCCGCGACGTTTGGTACTGGCTTCCTGACGGCTTTCCTCTCTTCCATCATGAACAATATGCCTACCGTGCTGGTTGGTGCTCTCTCTATTGATGGCAGCACTGCAACAGGCGTTATCAAAGAGGCGATGATTTTTGCCAACGTGATTGGCTGCGATCTTGGACCGAAAATTACACCTATTGGTAGCCTGGCAACGTTGCTCTGGCTGCATGTCCTTTCACAGAAGAACATGACCATCACATGGGGATACTATTTCCGCACCGGGATCGTCATGACTCTGCCTGTGCTGTTTGTAACGCTGGCCGCGCTGGCGCTACGTCTCTCTTTCACTTTGTAATGAGATACTGATATGAGCAACATCACCATTTATCACAACCCAGCCTGCGGCACGTCGCGTAATACGCTGGAGATGATCCGCAACAGCGGTATCGAGCCGACCGTTATTCTTTACCTTGAGACTCCACCTTCACGCGATGAGCTGCTCAAACTCATTGCGGATATGGGCATTTCCGTCCGGGCTTTGCTGCGTAAGAACGTCGAGCCGTATGAGGAACTGGGTCTTGCAGAAGATAAATTTACTGACGACCAGCTCATCGACTTTATGCTACAGCATCCGATTCTGATCAACCGTCCGATCGTAGTGACGCCACTGGGAACTAAACTTTGCCGTCCTTCAGAGGTTGTTCTCGATATCCTTCCAGATGCCCAGAAAGCGGCTTTCACCAAGGAAGACGGTGAAAAAGTCGTTGATGATTCAGGTAAAAGACTGAAATAAAGACGAAGGGGGCATTTGCCCCCTTCATTATTACTTCGCCATTTCTTCCAGCAGGTCAATACCAACCGGCTCTTCGCTCTGTAGCGCTGTTAATGCAATACGCTTTGCATACTGCTCTTCCACATCAGAGATGAGAGGCAGCTCGCGGTTCGCCCTGATCTTCAGGAAAGGCGAAGACGGTTGAGCAGCTGCCAGGCTGTTATTAACGACCCATGCCCACGGCTCGATGCCAGCTCGGCGTAGATCCTGCTGCAGGTTAGCGGCTTCCAGTACAGGTGTCGTTTCGGCAAGCGTCACGATAATCACCTTCGTCTTCTCCGGGTCTGCTGCTTTTTCGCTATCACCTGTCTTCGATGTCAGAAAGCGAGAGAATTCGGCTTCATGCTGTCGCCAGAACACACTCATGCAATTGTTGAATGCCTTTAGGGGTCCGCTTGGGAAACGGAAATTATCCCACGCTAAGACTATATTTTGTACAGCAGTGGAGAAGGATGAGAGACCAGCAGTTCATTAACAGGGACTCCTTTTTGCTTAAGCGGCTCAATGGTTCTTTCTATATAAACCGTATTCCAGAGTGTTATCGCCGCCGTATGTAGTGTCAGCGCCGGTGGCGTGGTAACGCTGATCCTCCCACCCCCAGATCCCTGATTTCATTCAGCCGGTGCATGAAGGATGCTCGCCCAAGGGCCTCACCCTTATTCAGCCCCGCCTGTATGCATCGGCCTAAGCCTTTATCGCAAAATCAGTCCAGCATAAACAGCGTCCGATCTCTGCAGAAAATCGCCCTCAGCGCTACGAGTTTGAACGCATTTACTCTGTTTATAGGTAACATTCGCTCCACGATATAATGATATCGGCAACGTATTCAGCATCCTGAGCATGTGTCAGAAGGTGATCAGCCTTACCCAGGGAAATGAAACTCTTGGGATGCTTAGCTGCTTTGAATATTTTCTCGGCCTGCTCAATTAACACGGTATCATCTTCAGTCGCATGAAAAATCAGCAGAGGTTTGTTCATGGCGAACACCTTATGAGCGATTTTGTGTTCCTGAATATTGTCCAGCATCTGTTTCTTTAACGTAAATACCCGCCCGGCCAGCTCAACGGGATAGGCTCCATGCTGGTTAATGTTTTCAACATCATCCTTAAAAAGACGTTTTACGTGTGTCAGTTCTCCGGGTGATCCTATGGTGACAATGGCCTTTGCCTCAGGAACTTCGCCGGCGATAGACAGGATGGCCGATCCCCCCAGGCTATGACCGATGAGCAAAGAAGGCGCTTCGTACTGTCGGCGGAGATAATCTACCGCGCAAAGCAGGTCCGAAATATTGGATGAGAAGTTGGTGTTGGAAAAATCCCCTTCGCTGTTTCCCAGACCAGTAAAATAAAACCGGAGAACGGCGATAGCTTTCTCTGTCAGTTTCCGCGCAATACGCGCCGCGCCTTTGAGGTCTTTGCCACACGTAAAATAATGAGCTAACAGCGCAAACGCTTTAGGATTTTCAGGAAGTTCAAGCAATCCGGCCAGTTCTTCACCCGCCGCATTTTTGAACGTAAATTTTAGTTTTTTCATAGGATATTCCGGGCCTTAAACTGATGTCATATGTTTGATCGCAGGAGAAAAATAATCTTCTGCTCTGCATCTGGCATAACGCGTTTTCCGTCCTCCACTGGGGATGTGAAACAGAATTCATTCCGAATGCCTGTCCTCACCTTCCAGTTTGGAAGCTGGTTATTGCTTCCTGTTCGGCGATCACTTACGCTATGCTACCAACTAGATGGTAGTTTACAAGGCTTTTGTGAGGACTTCTCGAATGGCCAGGTGCGCGCTCATTCTTAAAATATCACTGGCAATGCTGGCATTTGCGGCAAACTCCATTCTGTGTCGTCTGGCCCTGCAGGGAGGCCACATTGATCCCCTTTCATTCAGCAGCCTCAGGCTGGCCAGTGGTGCATTCGTCCTGTCCCCCTTCCTCTTTTATCACGCCAGGACCACATTATCGCTGTGGCGTCCGCTGAGCGGGTTTTACCTCATGGCGTATGCGGTGCTGTTTTCTGTCGCCTATATCCATCTCGATACCGGGGCTGGTGCGCTGTTACTTTTTGGTGCCGTACAGTTTGCGATGGTGATCCACGGATTATTTAAAGGAGAATCACTCTCCGCTATGCGGGCTTGCGGTTTAGTTCTGGCTCTGACGGGAATTGCTGCCCTGCTGTTACCCGGGACGAAGGCACCGCCGCTTTACAGTGCACTTATGATGATCGTTTCCGGATTAGCCTGGGCTTCAACGGCGGCTAATTTTATTCTCGCAGCGCCGATGGCTCTCGCTCTTACGTTGCTGTTTATGAAGCAGGGTCACTCTGATGCTGCAGGCATTGCTTTGTCATTGCTGTCCGGTGCCGTCGCCTCAGCCGGTGCCTATGTATTGTGGTATACCCTTTTACCCTCCCTCGGCTCTATTACCGCCAGTATCCTTCAGCTCAGCGTTCCCTGCCTGGCAATGCTAGGGGGTGTGGTATTCCTGGGTGAATCACTGACGGTCAGAACGATATTTTCTGCCCTGGCAGTGCTGACTGGCATTGTGATGGTGACACGCGAGAAATCCCCCCGTCAGCCGATGGCAAAGGCGAGAAAACCTCAATAACGCAATTAATTCATGCAGTTGTAATGATTCTCTTATGTTAATCACACGAGCCAGTTTTCCCGCTCCGGCATCAGACTGACAGGAATACTGAGGTCGACGTTTCAGACTACACCTAAGGCAGGTTCATGAAATGAAATATGATTTTGATGAGTACGTAAGCAGAGAGAAAACAGACAGTCTTACCGTGGACGGCTGGCGGGAATACCTGTTTGCGGGGCAGTCCGAATTTGCAATGCGGTATCCGGCAGAAGGGCTAATCAACCTCTGGGTTGCTGACATGGCTTTTGCCACACCAGAGCCGATTCTTCAGGCCATCAGAGACCGTCTGGATAGAAAAATACTCGGCTACACTAAAATCTACGACGAAGAATACTATGAAATCTTTGGCAACTGGTGTGAGCGACAATATGGTCACCGTTTCAAAACGGAAGACATTGTGCTGTCTCCGGGCATTATTCCCGCGCTGAACCGTCTCGTCCCGCTTCTGACCGACAAGGATGACAGTATTCTTATTATGACGCCTTCATATGGCCCGTTTAAAAAGGCGGGTGAATACAGTCAGCGTCGCGTGGTGTACTCGGCGTTAAAAAAATCAGCAGGTGGCTGGGAACCTGACTGGGAAGACTTTACACGCAAAGCCAGTCAGGCCGACTTACGTGTGAAAATTCTTTTCCTGTGTAATCCGCATAACCCGACCGGACGAGTCTGGCGGCCTGATGAACTTAAGCGGATTATTGAAATTTGCCTGGCCAATGATATCTGGGTGATATCTGACGAAATTCACTGTGACCTGTCCCGAAGTGGTATCGGTCATACACCGGCCGCCTCTCTTTTCCCTGATTCTACACGCATTATTACCTGCATGTCCTCGAGTAAAACATTCAATCTGGCCGGGAATTTGTTGGCAAATATCATTATTCCGGATCCCGGTGTCAGAAGCGAGTGGCGTCTCAGACACGACGAGTTCATCTCTCCGCTGAGCCTGGCAGCAAACAAAGCGGCGTGGAGTGAATGCGATGACTGGCTTGTCCATCTGAGGGAATATATTGACGGCAATTTCCAGTACCTGCACGACTACCTCAAAAGCTATTTACCCGAAACCAGGTTCTCGATCCCCGAAGGGACATATCTGGCCTGGATAGATATTAGCCACTACCTGCCCGACACTGTGGGTGAGGATTTATCGCTGTATTTTGCCCGGGAGTCAGGGGTGCTTCTTGAAGGGGGCTTGCTGTTTGTCGACAATGGGGAAGGACATATCCGGTTAAATCTGGCGTGCCCACGGACTATGCTGACAGCAGGGATGAAAAGAATTTCACAGGTACTGCGGACACCGGCCCCTAACAGGGTATAACCCCTTTCTCTTTGGCAGTTTGTCCTGTCAGGATGTCGTCAGAACCCGGCATAACACCCTGTGCCGGGAACAAAAAAGGCACGGATGAACAGGTTGTGAATATCCTGAGTGAAGCCTGCTGATGACATTTCTGGCGACAAAAAAATGCCGCCCGTAAAGGGGCGGCTCTTGTCAACGTACCGGGGTTATCGTCTGACCGCCATAATGCCGGCATCGACATCCCAGATAGCGCCCGTCACCCATGATGTTTTGTCAGACAACAGGAATAGAATGGTGTTTGCCACATCCTCTGCGGTTCCGACGCGGCCTAACGGGTGGAAATCGTTCAACGACTTCATAGCATCAGCGATATCCGCTTTGTCCATGAAGCCTTCGTATATTGGTGTATGAACAATCCCGGGAGACACAGCGTTGACACGAATACCCGCGCTGGCCAGTTCAATCGCCAGATTACGCGTCAGGGCATGCAGACCCGCTTTTGCCATTGAATAGGCCGAGGACGGCGAGTCACCCAGTGCTGCCTGGGCACCAATCGAACCGACGTTGACGATAGACCCTTCGAGCTTCGCGGCGAGCATGTTCTTCACGACATCCTGCGTAATAAAGAACGTGGCGCGGTTCAGCGAAAAGTACATGTCATAATCGGCAAAGCTGTGCTCGGTAAACCCTTTCGGCATAAAGATCCCGGCGGCATTTACCATCAGGCTGATATCGCGATGGCTGGCATTGATTTCATGACGGATAGTTTCCATACCTTCTTCAGTCATCAGGTTGGCCGCGATGACCGCCACCGGTCCCAGCGGGCTCAGCTCTTTTTGTACCGCTTCGGCTTTGTCTTTTTTATTCCCGGTCAGCACCACACTGCCGCCCGCTTCCAGTACCATGCGTGCCACGGCGAGACCCATGCCGCTGGTGCCGCCGACGACAAGCAGTTTTTTACCTTTGAAAAATGTATTCATTTTCAGACTCCATTACTGGTGGGTAAGACGTTGCCGGCAGCGTGAAACTGCCGGCGGTTGACGGATTAAATGCTGCAGCCATCCGTTCCGCAGGTCTGACCCGCTGTGGCTGAAAATTCGGTTTGCTGTTCATCCCAGACCTGACGCAGGGCATTCAAAAAGTTGTCTGCCCCCTGAGCCCCGCTGATGGCGTATTTCTCGTTCATCACAAAAACCGGAACGCCGCTGAGGCCAATAGACTGTGCGTGGGCTTCATCGTCGGAAACGGTGGCGCGAAAATCGTCATTTTCCAGAGCGGCTTCGGCGTCAGCTTTCTCCATACCGGCTTCTACGGCCATTGCAACGAGCTGCTGACGGTCAAAGAGAGAGCGACCTTCGGTGATACTGCCGTGATAAAAACGTTCTTCCACCGCGTCCGCAATTCCGGCCTTACGCGCGGCAACCAGCAGGGTGTGTGCATCTTCTGTATCACCAAACATCATGCCGTCAAAGTTGTAGATCAGACCTTCAGATTTACCGGCGGTGCCCACCTGATTCATCATCAGCTCCGCTGAATGCTGACTGCCCAGTTTTTTAACGATGGCATCCTTAAAAGGCATAGCGGGAGTACCACCGGCCAGACGGTAGCTGTGATGACGGATCACCACCTGATCGCGAAATTCAAAGCGATTCAGACCCTGTTCAAATCTTTTCTTAGCAATCCAGCACCACGGGCAGACCAAATCTGACCAGATATCGATGGTGAGGGTGGGTTTCAGCGTTTGCATAATGATTCCTCAAAGACCTTGGGCGGTCGGGTCTCACTTATCAGAGAACCGCGACCGTATGGGATTTATTGCGCCTGCCAGACCGGGTAATCGGTATAGCCTTTTTCCGGGGAACCACTGACGCCGTAGTAGGTGGCGCGGTCACTTTCTGCCAGTGGCCAGCCGTTTTGCATTCTTTCAACCAGATCCGGGTTAGCGATGTAGGGCACACCAAATGCCACCAGATCCAGCTCATCATCTTCCAGAGCCTGCTCTGCGATATCACGGGTGAAACCGCCGGCAGCGATGATGGTGCCTTTAAACGTGTTGCGAAAACGGCGGCGGAATCCTTCCGGAAGTGGCGCTTTGGTGTACACCGGCTGATAGTAAAGGTGTACGTAAGCCAGCTCCCGCTGACCGAGCGCGTCGGTGATGGCTGACCAGGTTTGCTCTTCACCTTCATACGGCGCGAGGTCATAAATGCGGCCGAACGGTGACAGGCGCACGGCAACGTGGCTGTTACCCACGGCTTCCGCCACGGCGTCAATGGTCTCCAGCAGGAAACGCTGACGATTTTCCACCGAGCCGCCGTATTCGTCGGTGCGGGTGTTCAGTTCGCTACTGAGGAACTGGTCAAAGATGAATCCGTTTGCAGCCATGATTTCCACACCGTCAAAGCCGGCTTCCATCGCCAGGCGTGCGGAGTGCACGAAGTCTGCAGTGATGCGTTTCACTTCATGCGTTTCCAGCGCGCGTGGCTGGCTTGGTACAACCGGGCCCGGTTCTCCGGATTCAGTCAGCGCAAAAACGGTGGTATTGACCGCCTGAACGGTGCCCGCTGAAACCGGCGCTATGTGGCCTGGCTGAAGAGAGACGTGAGACATACGGCCGACGTGCCAGAGCTGCGCGAAAATACGGCCACCTTTGGCGTGAACCGCTTGTGTCACCTTACGCCAGCCCTGGACGTGTTCGTCGTTGTAGATACCAGGGGTATAGAGGTAACCCCGGCCTTCTTCTGAAACCGGCATCCCTTCGGTGATGAGCAGGCCAGCAGAAGCACGCTGTGCATAGTACAAAGCCACGACCTCATCCGGCACGTCATTCATGGTGCGGGTGCGGGTCATCGGTGCCATGACTACACGGTTTTTTAACGCCAGGCCAGACAGATTGTAGGGGGTGAAAAGCTTACTCATCGTATACCTCACAGAAACAAAAAGGAGTATCCCGGCAGGGATTTGCACAACCCGGAAGTATCATCGACCGGACGTCGCGCACTGGAGTTGCATAAACATCTGATGGATGGCAATATACCAACCATCTAGTAGGTAGGTCAACAGGTGTGCCGTATTTTTTTGTCATAACGCAGCCATTTCTGAATTGTCACTCATTTTGCGAGGTCATCACCATGCGTACATTAACAGCTTATAACGAAGATAATTTCCGCCAGATAGAGCAGTACAAAGGAATATCGGTGGTACGTTTCTCTGCACCCTGGTGTCCGCCCTGTCAGGCCAGCGAAGAAATGTTCAGTCAGTTTGCAGACCGGCTCGATGGAGACATTCAGGTGGGGAAAGTCAATGTAGATCAGGCGCCGGTGCTGACAACCAAATACGAGATCTGGGGGCTGCCGTCTGTGCTGATATTTCATGAAGGGCAATTAGTTAAACGCATACCGGGTGTGAAACCTGCATCGGTATATGCTCAGGCGATTGCGGACATAAAAAAAGGGCAGTAATGCCCTTTTAACGTGGAATTTATTAATGCTTAACCGCGTGCCTGACCGACGGCATCCAGAGTGCGGGCTGAATAAATGACCGCCGCGCCAGCGTTGAGGTTAATCGCCACGCCCAGCGCTTCAGCAATTTCAGCGTCGGTTGCACCGGCTTTCACAGCGGCGTCGGCGTGAAAAGCAATACAGCCGTCGCAGCGGGTTGTGACTGCGCACGCCAGGGCAATGAGTTCACGCACTTTTGCGCCCAAAAGGTCAGTTTTGTTACCTGCGTTGCCCAGGGCAACCACGCCTTTCATGGTCTCGGGGGTCAGTTTGCCCAACTCGCCTAAACGTTGCATTAACTCTGAGCGATAGTTGTTCCAGTCCAGCATAGTGTCATTCTCCTGAATGAGGGGTATTAAGAAGCAGTTTTATATACTTAAGGCTGTTGGCGAAGACTTCGGGTCTGGCCGTTGCATGCGCCACTACGCTTGAGCCTTCACAGACATTAATGATCATCAAAGCAATATCTGATGGTTCGGCATGGGATGAAAACTCACCTGACTCCATGCCCGCCCTGACGACTTTTGTGAGCCACTCGATTTGCATATCGAAATAAAGTGATGTCTGTACAGTAATTGCCTGAGGCAGATTGGCGGTCTCTGCTGACAACGCACAACACAGTGGCAGTAGTGAAGCTTTATGGCTTTGCGCGAAGATATCGATGTAGGCCGCAATTCTTTTCTCCGCGCTTTTCTCAGTAGCCTCTATCTGCTCAAATACGCGTTGCGTATCAGAGAACGCCTGTATTACCACCTGCTCACCCAGAATATCTTTGGTCGGGAAATGGTGATGAATACTGGCCTTGGTGATACCCACTATTTTTGATAAATCAGCATAGCTGAATGCTGAATACCCTTTTTCGCGCATCAGGTGTTCTGCTTCGCTGAGCAGCCGTTCCCGTGTCATGGTTGTCATAATTACTCCATATAATCTACTAGTTGATAGATTATATTGTTGCTATTTTTCCGTAGCAAGTTGTATCACTGACTCAGTATCGTGCAGAGCTGAACGTCACTGCCATCCTGCATTCTGAATGGCAGCATTACATCTCTGACATCACGCCAGGCGTGTAATCATTTCAACCGGATTAGCCAGAGTATCGTGGATTGGCGAATTCTTTTGCATTTCGCTGACCAGCGCTTCTAACTCCTCGCGACTGGCGGTCTTGCTCGTAAGGTGAACATCGACGCGAATAGATTTCGCACCTTTACGCACGTTGCTGTCCAGCCCAAGGAAGCCGTTGAGGTTGATATCGAAATTAAGATCCAGCTCGATACCGTCCAGGTCGATCCCTTTTTCAGCAGCCATCATGGTAAGGGTGGCGGTATAACAGCCAGCCAGCGCCTGCATGATGTATTCAGTCGGGCTCATGCCGGTATCGGTGCCGAGTAAACCTGCGGGTTCATCACCGATATTAGAAAATTTCCCCACACGGCTGGTATCGATAACGCCGTTCTGGATTGTGGCGCCGGTCTCTGTGCGAATGGTTAATCCGCCGCTGGAACGGGCTTTCATCTGGAAAGTCAGGTTACCCAGGCCAGGCTGGCTGCGAACTGCTTCACGGGTATTGTGGATCGCAGCTGCGTCTGCAGAAGGTTTAACGGTAGTAGACATAATGGCTCCTGTAATTTCTTGATAAAAGGTATAGCTGGTGTAATCAGTACCAACCATCTAGTTGGTAGATTAGTATCGCGAACCTCTTTTGTCTACTCTTTTATAAAAAATAGGGGGGAAAAGAACCCAGCAGGCTGTTTTATTTCATAATAACCATTTGATTTTTTTTATAATCTTCCCAGCCGCTCACTCTTGCAGCAATCCAGCCTTTACCCGAAGGATAGTCTGGCGGGTGGTATTAAATTCCCGGGCAATAGCACTGATACTGATGCCAGCATTTAGGCGCTCTGTCACTGTTTGCTTTTGTTCCTCGCTCAGGATGGGGGGGCGACCGAAGCGTTTTCCAGCCGCTTTTGCCCTCGCAATACCTGAATACGTTCGCTCAAGCAGCAAATCCCGCTCAAACTCCGCTACAGCAGAAATTACCTGCATAGTCATTTTTCCGGCCGGACTGGTCAAGTCAACGCCTCCGAGTGCGAGACAATGAACGCGAATATCTAAAGCCGCCAGTTGCTCTACTGTTTTTCGGATATCCATCGCATTACGACCCAGACGGGGCACTGTTGCAAATAGTCGGTG